>JBDKSY010000132.1:0-17607 GCA_039680395.1 Anaerolineaceae bacterium
TCTACGTGTTCTACCGGTAACAACCGATTACGCTGTCACGATTTCCGTAATGGTCGGGTGAGCGGTTAACTCTTTCTTCCACCCATCACCATTTACCTTAATTCCAAGTTTATCAGCAATTGCTTTAACTGCTTCGCTGCTATGCTTCACTTGTTCTGGCATTTTCAAAGAAGCCACTGCTTCCTGTACGTGACCATCCAGATTGACAAAGTGACCAGATTCTTCAGCCCACATGCCGACTGGCAGAACGACATCAGCCTGAGCTGTGAGTTGAGAATGGTAAGAAGCAATGACGACTTTGAACGGAACTTTGTCTAATTGTTGGGCAAGTTTCTGATTTGATTCATCATCACCCAGAACAACCAAAACAGAGTTGGTTTTTGCCTTGGCAATAGATTTTTCCATTCCCATTGCTGTTGTAACCAGAGAGTTTGCACCACCCAGAGTACCAAGTACAACACCACGATATTTTGCTGCTACTTCGATTGCGGCTTTGATGGTGTCTTCGCTTGCGCAACTTCCATAAACGATCACAGGGTGAGCAGCATGGGTAAGGATTTCAATTGCTTTGGCTGAATTTTCTTTTCCTTTGCCATCAGCAATTACCTGCAATATAGCAGCTTCTCCACCTTTTGCTGGGGTCAAAACGACATCTGCATAGTTTTCAAAAGGATTGGTTTCTGAATCGACAATTATCAGATGAGCACCATTCGAGAGAAGACGCTTTGCGAAGAAGCCTGCAACCTGGTGGTCTTCTGCAAGGTTTGCATCAACCAGTACGATGCAATCAGATTGTTTCAGGTCAGCTAGTTTCCCTTCAAAGGGTTTCTTCATGGCTGCAGCGACCTGAGCGGTTGCATTCCCTGTCTGTTCGAGCGTTGATACGCATTCGATACCGACAAGATCTTTCACCATGGAGAGCGTTTCTGCTGGTAATTTTGTTGATACCAGAGCAGTGACTCCATCTTTTGACCATTTGGCTGCGACTGCTGCCAATGCATTTTCCCAGGTGGCTGCTTTGGATTTTCCATCTTGTTTGACGATTGGTGTAACGATACGTTCTCGTTCTTCGACCATCGGCTCAAAGCGACCTTTGTCACAAATCACACCTTTATTGATGCTTGCATCCCAGTCGCCATAGACTTTGACGATATTATTATCGCGGGTGAATACTTCGAGACCACAACCGACACTGCAGGCCGTACAAATGGTCTTTTGAGTGGTGGATTCTTGTTCTCTTCCGCGATACGCACTCCACCGATCAATAAGTGCACCAGTTGGGCAAACCTGTACGCAGGTTCCGCAAGAAATGCAGGAACTATCACCTAGAGGAGTTCCCAGATCAGCAACCAGCATACTGTTTGCACCACGCTCTTCCACACCCAATGTAAAGTTTCCTACGAGCTCGCCACAAGCGCGCACGCAGCGGCGGCATAAAATACAGCGATTATGCTCGAGGATAATATAGGGATGAGAAGCATCTACTGGATAGCTCTTCCATCCTGGTTGGAGTGGCCAATGGGTCATGCTTTCATCGTAAGCTGCATTTTGCAGCTCGCAGTCACCACCGCTTTCCTGGCAGTAAGGGCAAAAATGATTGCGCTCACTGAAGATCAGACCAAGCACGAATTTACGAGAATCATGCAGGGCGGGGGTATCCGTGCGGATAACCATGTTATTGCTGATCGGTAATGTGCAGGATGGTTGAGGGGTACGAAAGCCGTCAACCTCCACCAGGCATAAGCGGCAACCACCATAGGGGGTTAATTCAGGATGATCACAAAGGGTAGGAATGTGGATTCCATTCTCTGTGGCAGCCTTCAAAACGGTATAACCCTCCGGTGCCTGAATACTTTTTCCGTTGATTGTGATGTTAACCATTACTCACCTTCTCCGTCAAATCTTGTTTTGAATAGTAAAAATTTATCGGCCACTCATGGGGCACACACCTGATGGACACACTTTCAACCGGATATGTGCTTCCACTTCAGCGCGGAAATAATTCAAAATATCGCGCAATGGTGTTCCTGCTGTCTGACCAAGACCACAATTAGAAAGCGTTGTCATTTTATCACTAAGAAGTTTGAGGTCTTCCAGGTCATTCAGCTTTCCTTTCCCTTGAGAGATCGAATCTAGAATTGCATAGGAACGTTCCGTTCCAATTCTGCAGGGATTACATTTTCCACAACTTTCCCTGCGGAAGAATTGCAGTAGTGATTTTGCGAGATCCACGACACATGTATCTTCATCGCAAATTAAAAGTGCGCCTGATCCTAAGGCTACTCCAGCTTTCGCGAATGAGTCGAAATCCATGGGGGTATCTTGCAGGCTGGCTGGAATTACTGACCCACTGGAACCGCCCGTTTGAGCTAATTTGAATGAGGAATTATTTGCCATTCCTTTTCCATAGATTGCGATCACTTCGCGTAAAGTAATTCCCATCGGAACTTCGATCAGTCCAGTTACATTGACATTACCTAAAATGGTGTAAACCTTTGTTCCAGGGCTACTGGGAGTCCCTATTGATTGATACCATGCCGCACCATGTTGAATGATCGGCGGAATGTTCGCCAGGGTTTCAACATTATTTACCACAGTAGGCATTCCCCAAAGGCCTGATGTGGTTGGATAGGGTGGGCGATTGCGTGGTTCTCCGCGCCTGCCTTCGATGGATTCGAGAAGTGCAGTCTCTTCGCCACAGACGTAAGCACCTGCACCTGAATGGATATGAACATGAAAATCGAACCCACTTTCGAAAATGTTCTTTCCCAGGAAACCATACTCTTCGGCCTGCCGGATGGCATTTCGAAGGCGATTCTGGGCAAGGGCATATTCACCTCGCACGTAGATGTATCCTTCAGTAGCGCCTACGGCGTAGCCAGCGATAGCCATCGCCTCAAGAATTGTATGCGGATCGCCTTCAATGATCAAACGATCCTTAAATGTTCCTGGTTCACTTTCGTCGGCATTACAGACGATGTATTTTTGATCACCTGGAGTGCGAGCTACAAACGACCATTTGGTACCTGTCGGGAAGCCAGCACCACCGCGACCACGTAACCCAGATTTTTTCACAATATCAATTACATCTGCTGGTTTCATTTCTCCCAAAGCTTTTCCTAAAGCCTGGTAACCATCATGCAGAATATATTCTTCGATATTATCTGGGTCAATGATGCCGGCTCGATCAAGCACAACCCGTTTTTCTGCAGGAAGTGTTCCTTTGCGAGCCGAGATCCACGCGATGCGGCCACTAAGTTCGCGTTGTGCAGCCTGCAATCCACTTGCAATGCGTCCTTTAAATAGATGTTCTTCAACCAGATAGGGCACATCATCCGGTTTTATCGGTCCATATACGACTGCTTCAGGATAGATAATGACCATTGGAATGGCATCATGGCGTCCAACATCTCCTACCATAGTCACAGAAATTTCATCTTCCAGGCCGAGGCGACGTACCTCATGCTGGATGGATTGAAAGACATCCTGCGCTCCTAATTCCAGGCTACGCGGATCACTGGATACCAGAACAAGTGAACGATAAGTTTTCATTGTTCGCTCCTTTACTCGTACTTTGACAGGATTTCCGGTATCTGGTCTGGTGTAATGCTGCCATACATATCTTCATCAACGACAACCACCGGACCAACTCCGCACACACCCAGGCATGAAACTGTGACCAGCGACCATTTTCCATCTTTCGTTGTTTCGCCTGCTTCTATTTGCAATTCTTCTTGTAGCCGTTCCCAGACCTGCCTGCCACCAACCACATGGCACGGAGCGCTTTCGCAAAATTGAATGACATGCTTACCGCGCGGTTTGGTTGATAGCATCTGGTAAAAAGTTGCTACAGAAAGTACGTTACTTTGAGGCAATTTGAGCTTTTGGCTGACAATCTCCAGTGCTTCATTTGATAAGAAACCGACTTTCCGATTAATTTCGTTAAGAATCGGGATCAGCTCTTCACGTGAGGCTCCATATTGCTCAATAACCTCTTTAATCACTCTTTCGGTGTTGCTTCCATGTATTGCCTCTACTGCCATCATCTTCCTCCAGCAAATAAGAGTACGAGCATTCGCTCGGTAAATCCAGGAAGTAACTGCTACCTCTATTTTTATTACTTGATCACGATCGCATTAAAGTTACATACTTGCTTGCAGATACCACAGCGGATACAAATATCTGGATCTATCACGTGGGTCTTACGACGTTCACCAGAAATAGCATTTGCAGGGCAGTTGCGGGCACAAACAGTACAACCGGTGCAATCTCCATCAACGATTTCATATTTGATCAATTTACGGCAAACTTTTGCAGGGCAGCGTTTTTCACGAATATGAGCTTCGAATTCATCGCGGAAATACCTGAGGGCCGTTTCCACAGGATTTGGAGCACCCTGTCCTAGACCACACAGGCTATCACGTTTGATCTCAAAGCATAATTTCTCAAGTAATTCGATATCGCTCTCGCGACCTTCACCTTCACAGATGCGGTTCAATATTTCCAGAATTCGACGGGTACCAACACGGCAAGGAACACATTTTCCGCAACTTTCATCCTGGATGAAGTCCATGAAGAAGCGAGCCATATCTACCATACAGTTATCTTCATCCATGACGATCATACCGCCAGAACCCATGATCGAGCCTGCTGCAGTCAATGATTCGTAATCAACTGACATGTCAAGGAGATTTGCGGGGAGCATACCACCCATTGGTCCACCAGTTTGGATGGCTTTAAAGGCTTTGTCGTCTTTGATACCACCACCGACATCATAAACAATTTCACGGAGGGTAATGCCAAGGGGAACTTCAATTAAACCGGTATTCTTGACATCGCCAGCAAGTGCAAAGGTTTTTGTACCTTTCGCTTTTTCGGTACCCATACCGGCATACCATTCGGGGCCTTCCAAAATAATGCGAGGAACGTCCGCATAGGTTTCGACATTGTTGATGTTTGATGGTTTTTGGAAAAGACCTTTCACAGCAGGGAAAGGTGGGCGTGGGCGTGGTTCACCACGTTTACCCTCGATGGATGCCATCAGGGCAGTTTCTTCACCACAGACAAATGCACCAGCGCCCATGCGTACTTCGAGATCGAAGTTGAAACCAGAGCCCAGGATATTATTTCCGAGGAAACCAAACTCGCGAGCCTGCTGAATACCAATGTTCAGTGTCTTTACCGCAAGAGGATATTCAGCACGGCAATAGATGTATCCCTGAGTAGAACCAATTGCGTAGGCAGCGATGATCATTCCTTCAATTACAGAATGAGGATCACCTTCCAATACACGGCGGTTCATAAACGCACCAGGATCGCCTTCATCTGCATTGCAGATCACGTATTTAATGTCACCCTGGCTGGCACGGGCAAAAGACCATTTTTTACCAGTCGGAAAACCTGCACCGCCACGACCACGAAGGCCTGATTTTAAAACAGTATCAATCACACCATCGGGGGTCATTTCGGTAATTACTTTACCTAACGCAAGATAACCGTCTTCGGCAATGTAATCTTCAATATTGTTGGGGTCAATTTTGCCACAATTGCGTAATACAGAGCGGATCTCTTTACGCCTGGGTAAACCAAGCTCTTCATCAGAAATCACTTTTTCCTGTGCCACGAATTTCTGAACAATACGACCTTTAAGGAAATGTTCGATAACAAGATAAGGAACATCATCTACTGACAAATTCGCATAGTGTACACCTTCGGGGTAAACCATGATGTCTGGACCAAATAGGGTTGGATCACCAAGCCGAGATGTTTCAAGAATTTGAATTTCGTCGTTTAAACCTTGATGTACCAGTTCATCCTGTAGTGCATCCATTAATTTGTAAGCACCGCGTTTAACACACTCGGGATCAACCGATACTAATACATGTGATCGAAAAAATGGCATTTTACACCTACCAAATACTCTTTTCTATTCGTAATATATTTCCAACCAAAAGAATTGTCTGGAATTTATCCTTCAATACGATTTTCTTTTACAACAATACCGCCTACAATATGCTCTTTCATAATACGTCGAGCTACATCTGGGGTCACATGTCCATAGGATACTTTTGGTTGATCACCAATAACAACCTGGACAATGGGTTCAAAAGAATCCAATCCTATGTTACCCGTTTGGCGGACAACAAGGTCCGTCAAGTTTTCTTTTTCGATGTAATCCAGGATTGCTTTTAATGTTTCACGAGCACCGGCAGCAATGCCAACGGTACCCATACCTACGATTATTTCTTTTTGCCCGCTCATTGCTTTTGCGGTGCGTTTTTCAAGGGCTTCTTCACGAAGCTTTTTCAAATCCTCAAGAGACTTTACTTTTTCCATGGTGTCCTCTCTGGTTTAAAATACAGCTACTTAAAATCTTGCGGTCGAATGGAATTGATCCCATCTGACAGGTATACACGAAGAAAATTGATGACCAGCGGTTCTGATAATGGAATATCTCCTAATTCTTTCTTTACCGGACTGTCATCAAAGAGGAACTCCTTGTCATTGACTTTATATCGAAATATCCAATGAACTTCAGGTGTTCCAATAAGCAGGGTTAAAAATGTTGCAGCAAGATCTCCTAATGGCATGCGATCAATATGGCTGCGCTGAAATTCTGCTTCAACATACGTACCTGCACCAGGTTCTGATTCAATTTTAAAAGAACCATTACATGCTTCTGCAGCTGCTTTAAGTAATGGAATCCCCAGGCCAACCTTTCGCGTAGTTCGTGTTGTAACAAAGGGATCGCAGACTTTGGATACCATTTCGGCACTCATTCCTTTGCCATCATCCTTCACACTCATGCAAAGGCGGTCTGAAATTGTATCTTCCACTACTTCGATACAAATATTTTGTGAAAGAGCAGAAACGCTGTTAGCAGCGAGGTCCAATAAATGCAGCGTTAGTTCTCGCAAGTCACCTACTTGTCAGGTGTATCTTCATCTATAGACCGTAAAGCCTGTGGCAACTTATTTGGTTTCATACGACCGGTAATTTCATCATCAATCACCACAACTGGCGCCTGACTGCAAGCGCCTACACAACGGCATAATTCCATTGTAATTTTTCCATCTGGTGTCGTTTGACCTGGTTCAATACCAAGCAGTTGTTTGGCTTTATCCAATAGCTGCTGTGTACCACCAACATAGCAAGCGGTACCCATGCAGAATTTGATAGTATGTTTCCCGCGTGGGGTTGTTGTGAAGAATGAGTAAAAAGAGACGACGCCATGAACTGCAGAAACCGGAATTTTCAACTGTTGTGCTACATAACGTTGCATAGGTTCAGAAACGAACCCAATTTTACTCTGTAATTCATTAAGAATTACCATCAGGCCACCCTGTTTGTCTTTATTGGCATTCAAAATGGCGTCAATTCTTGCTTTCTGATCTGGAATGGATACCGGATCGCTGGCTGGGATGTTGTCGATCAATTTTTGCATATAGTACTCCAATTTAATCTGATAAAACTAGTGGCAATTCAACTTATTAATCTTATCAAGTCTAATCGCACCTCATCAATAAGGTCAATTATCAAATGTCACAGATAATCGTGAAAGTCGTCCATGACTAGTTAAGTATACGATGGCTTCTTCCTTCCTGCTGATGCACTGCCAGTCGAAGCTCCTGTATAGATATTTTATTAATAAAGAATTCATTTGTGCCTGCAAAATCACCTAAAATGTGCACATCGCCGTTTTGAATCACGGGGTAATTACGAATTTGAGGAAATTTAGCATACGCTTCTTCTGGTTGCAAATGACGAGATATTTCCAGGGCATCAATGGGAATATCAACGGGAACAAAACCAAGGATGGAGAGGAGTCCATTGGTTTTTCTATTCACATGAGCGGGTACCAACCATCCACCCAACCTGGCTACTTGATGATATGCTTCAGTTAAAGTCAGTTCACATGAAGTGATGAGCAACCGTTCTTCACGACGAATAAAATCTCCCGTTTCATCAACTACGAATTGTTCACCAAAATGTTCGATATCATTCTGGATATCGGGCATAGATGAATCAACAATTTTCTGCCAGTTTTCAATTTGCTCCAGAGAATCAAACAGGCAGAGCACATGTACTTCCTCTCTGGTTTGCAATTCCATCCCAGGCAGAACTGTGAGTGCGGTGTCTTTCGCAGCCTTTTGAACTGATTCGATGTTTGCTGTTGAATTATGGTCGGTGATTGCGATCAGATCTATCCCTAGATCGAGAGCTTCTCGAACGATAAGAGGGGGAATCATTTCTATTTCGGCGCATGGGGAAAGCACCGTATGTACATGCAAATCTGCACGAACACGTATCACATTCTTCTCTCGTTCAGGCGCGAAGACCCATTTCCCATAATTTACCAACGATGGGGAAACTTTGTTGTGGAGTTGAGAGTAAAATTATTCCTTCCTGGTTTGCTCTTGAAATTGTGCTGGCATCTGGAATTGCGCCTTCTGTTATGATGACCGCGCTGGTTTCCAAAAGTGATGCAACAGCCACTATATTATTGTGCGCCTGCAAGGTAACCCAAACACTCCCATGAGCTGCACCGGCCATAACGCAACTTAACAAATCTGATGTATAGCCTGATGTGGGTTCGATGCTGGAAAAATCTTTCTTTTCCGTCAATACTGTGAGATCAAGTTGTTCGATTACTTGCTGTAAGTTCATGGGAATCAACTCTCCTTATTAGCAGGCCATCCTTCACCTACTGATTCTTCCTTTTTTAAGAAAATGCGTAATTTTAAATGAGTGCCTTTACCAGGCTGCGAATCAAGCACCATAGTATCTACACAACGGGCGATATTTGTTAGTCCCATTCCTGCACCAAAACCAAGCTCGCGTATCTCTTCTGTTGCTGTTGAATAACCAGGTTTTAATGCTTTTGAAACATCAGGAATACCAGGCCCATCATCTGTCGTTTCAATGGAAATACGGTGGGGTTCTATCTCAACGCGCAGATATCCACCATTACTGGTATGAATGATGAGGTTCATTTCAGCTTCATATACCGCTATACCCACACGACGGGCAATTTGGGGGTTTGCGCCAAGACGAATCAACGCTTTTTTAATGTTGGTAGAAGCAGCACCGCCACGAGTAAAATCATGCACTTTAATGTTATATCGCAGGATCAGACTGGTTCGATCTGACTCAATATCTTCAAACAGGTGGCTGGCACGATAACGGCGAATCTCTTCCTGTTTATAGTCAGTTTGTAAAGCATTCAATAAACCGCGGGTGATATCACCTTTGGTGATAATTCCAGCGAGTTTTCCATCCGGTTCGACAACAACAAGACGTCCAACCCGACTGTTGACAAAGAGCTTCATGGCTTCGACCGTCGGATCGGTTGTTCGAACAGAAATGACTTTCTTTGTCATGTATTTTTCAGCTTTTGCTTCTTGATCCGAAACGATCAAACAACGGATCAAATCTTCCATACTTATAATGCCAACAAGCTTATCATCCGATAACACAGGTGCGCCAGAAATACGTTGCTGGCGAAAATTCTCTATCACATCATGCATATGCATTTCTGGTGAAATTGTGAAAACATCACGCGACATGACTTCAGCGATCTTCAGTTCGTAGGAAAGTTCCTCTACCCGGGTGATTTCCTCGGCTGATTGATCGCTGACGACTACTCTCTTACCTGCAGGTGGCAGCACCATTATTGTTTATCCCTGGATCAGGAATTACATGATTTCTCTGTGATGCATCCTTCTAAACTTGTTAATCCCGCCTGGTATAATCTGCCGCAAATTTCGAACATTCCAAAAGGTGAAGAGATCAACGGGATTTTCTCTTGTTCTGCCAGTTCGATGGTCTCTTGTGGTGGGCATTTCCCCCGAACAAGAACGATGGCATGTACATCTGCCATCATGGCAGTGCGAACTACCTGGGGATTACATAAACCAGTTAATAGAACCGCGCCAGGCTGGATGGAAGCCAGAACATCGCTCATCAAATCAGCTCCAAACCCGCCTTTAATCTCCTGTTCGAGGTTTATATTGTTATTTAATACCTTGCCTTGAACAAGGGATATGATATTTTCTACATTCATAAGCACCTGCCAAAATGTAAGTGATAAGTACCAGTTAATTATTTCTAATAAATTCTATCATACCTCATTCATTACGAATATGTCAGGAATCGACTGATAAATTTTAGGTTTTTGAAGTTTGAAAACCATTATTCAGCTTTTATGTTAAAATTCATTTCTGATCATCACAAAAGGCGTTAATATTATGAAAACACTCATTCCTTCAGTAAAAGGTGCCAGAGATTTTTACCCCGCAGAAAAAGCAATTCATGGTTGGCTATATCAAAAGATTGGGATCATTTCTTCGCGGTTTGGTTATGAAGAATATGATGGCCCGTTTCTCGAAAAGATAGATCTGTATGCCGCAAAATCGGGAGAAGAACTGGTTAAAGAACAGGCATTTGTAATGCAAGACCGGGGAGGAGAACTGCTGACCCTCCGGCCAGAGTTGACTCCCAGCCTTGCCCGAATGGTTGCACAACGACAAAATCAACTTACGTATCCTTTACGGTGGTGGTCCTTCGGACCTTTCTGGCGTTATGAACGGCCGCAGAAAGGTCGCTCGCGCGAGTTCTTCCAATGGAATATTGACATGATTGGCGTCAGCACTCCAGAAGCTGATGCGGAGTTGGTCGCGATTTGCGTTGAATTTTTACGATCGGTTGGATTGACTGCCAAACAGGTTGTGATCCGTGTAAATGATAGACGTTTAATGGATGAAGCTCTCAGTGAGACTGGAATATCGGGAGAGATGAAAAAAACTGCATTCCGCCTGATTGATCGTAGTGATAAGCTGCCGCTCAAGGAATGGGAAAACTATGCATTGGAATCAGGCTTTACACAAAGCCAACTGGATGGACTGGAAGCCATCCTGAATGATGCAGACCTGTGGAAAAAGTCCGAATCCCTTCAACGGTTGTTCAACTCATTGAAAGCACTGAATGTTGATGATTTTGTGAAATTTGATGCACATATCATCCGCGGGTTGGACTACTACACGGGAACGGTGTTCGAAGCAAATGACCTGGATGGTGGCAGAGCAATTCTTGGTGGAGGGCATTACGATAATCTTGTTGAGGATGTAGGTGGAGACCCATTGCCGGCAGTAGGTTTTGCAATGGGTGATGTAATGATCACCCTGGTGCTGGAGAAATATGGTTTGCTGCCTGAACTTAAGCCTTTTGATAAAACTTGCCTGGTGGCTGTTTTTGATGATAACGCTTTGTCTGTTGCTTTAGGATTAGCAGCAAAAATCCGGACTGCTGGATTGAATGTTTTATGCTATCCGACTGCAGCAAAATTAATCAAACAATTTAAATATGCTGATAAACTGGGTGTACGGTATGTGCTTCTCCAGGGACCTGATGAGGCAGCTCAAGGTATGGTAGCAATCAAGGATTTAACTACCAGTCAGCAGCAATTAGTGCCCGAAACCCAACTGGTTGAAACAATGCAGAAATTGCTCAGATAATGTTCTTCTTAAAAACGAAATGAATTGATCGCTTTCACTACCCAGGATTGCTCTTCCTGGGTAAGTGCATTATGGAAGGGAAGCCGTACCAACCGATCGCTGACAGATTCAGTAACTGGACAATCACCAGGTTTTCCACCGAATTTTTGACCCATATCTGAAAGATGCAAGGGCAAATAATGGAAGACAGCGTGTACCTGTTGCTGCTTTAGATGTTTGATCAAACGTTGACGGGTATCCAGGTTTGGCAAGAGCAGGTAGAACATATGGTAAGCCTGCTGGCAATGCTCAGGAATGACAGGTAATCTGCAATCATTCTTTGCTGCCCAGTCGGTAAGATTGTCGTGATAATAATTCCAGACATCAGCTCGATGTTGCTGGATACTCTGCCATTTTTCTAGTTGAGCATATAAAACTGCAGCCAGTATGTCTGACGGAAGATAACTGGAGCCAATATCCACCCAGGTATATTTATCCACCATGCCGCGGAAGAAGCGGCTGCGATTGGTACCTTTTTCGCGCAGGATCTCTGCCCGTTCGATAAGCTCGGGGTCATTGATGATCAATGCGCCGCCTTCGCCCATGGAGATATTCTTTGTTTCATGAAAACTTTGAGTTGCCATACAACCAAATGAACCTAGCGGTTTTCCATGATATTTGCCAAATAATCCGTGGGCATTATCTTCGACGATTGGAATATGATGACGGTTTGATATCTTCTGGATGACATCCATTTCACAGCCTACACCTGCATAATGCACAGGAATGATCGCTTTAGTGTGCTCCGATATTCGAGACTCGATCAGGGACTCATCCAAATTTAGCGTATCGGGCCGGATATCCACAAAGATTGGTCTGGCACCTCGCAGCACAAATGCATTGATCGTTGAAACAAATGTAAAGGATGGGATGATAACTTCGTCACCCGGTTGGATATTCAAGAGCAATGCTGATAATTCCAATGCATGAGTGCATGAAGTAGTTAATAATGCTTTTGGCGCCTGGATGACCTCTTCTAATATTGCATTACATTTTTTGGTAAAGTTGCCATCTCCAGAAATGTGAGCATTTTCGTATGCTTGCAAAGCATATTCCATTTCCTTGCCAGTAAGATGAGGGCGATTAAAGTCAATCATACGTTTTTCCTGATGATGAGGGTAAAGTCGTAAAGACCATAATCATGGTAGAGAGCAACATTCTTCGAGAAATGCTTTTTACAATAATCGAAAAGGAAACAGGGATCTGCATAATATAATCTTTCCTGCATTTTTTCAACATCAGAATAACTGGTGAGAAAATTGACAGAAAATCCCTTTTGCGCAATTTTATTAATGCTGTGCAATGAATCGAGAACGTACTTCGTCCATTCTTCATAAGACGTCTGAAGGCGCGCATTAAAAACACCGCTGGCTACAACATAATCAACATCAGGAATACTATGAAAATCTGCGCTAAAGAAATAACGAGATTTGTCAGGATGAAGCCGGTTTGCTTCTTGAATCATAGATTCAAGGATATCACATCCGAAGAATTGCTTGAATTCATACCCCTGAGTCAGGAGATATTCAGCCATTGCACCGTACCCACAACCGTAATCCAGAACGGTGAAATCAGATCTTTCTTTTATTACTTTGATCAATTGAGCAAAACGGATTTCCTGTGATTGAGTGGAATTCCAATCTGCACCTTGTGCAGTACTGCCATGAGCAGAAAGAGCTTTACCAAAGTATTGTTTTACGTTTTCACAATTGGGAATATCAGTCATTTTCTTTTCCAAGGATATAGTCTCTCGCAGCAGAGCCGGTCATGAATAACAGATCGAGTATTGAAACCTGACCGTCAAACGGAGAATACAACTGCGGGTAGTCTGGGTAATTATATTGCATGTATTCCAGGGTGATACCGGCATTATGAAATTGCTCTGGATCAATATAAGCACTTGCGGATGGGCCTGAAATGTAATGGTCAGCGCCAAGGATTTTGAGAATGGAAATCAAATGATCTGTTTTACTTCCGGATGCCTGGAGTTGAGAAGATAAAAGGAATGTGGGTTGAAACCCAAGAATGTCAGCGATGATTTTCGTGAAGGGAATCGTTAAATCCATCAGTTTCGCTGGCTTGCGTGAGTAAAGATCCTGGAGGATATCTGCGAATTGAGAGAAAAAGGGTGCTTTCGCATAGTTATGCTTTAATGTTGCCCAATGTTCATCATTCCAGGGTTTCGTCCAATCAATACTGATCTGATTGATAGGGATATGTTCTGTTTGAGAACCTTTGGAATGGACAGGTATTGTGATCCAGCGAGAGCCAGAGGGGGTTTTAATCTTGTTACGATTTCGCCATCCCCGGGCATCGTATTGTACATCATCATAAAAGACAAAAACATCTGCCAGGGCAATCTGGTGAAAATATCCCCGCCAGGGGATATAAGAAGGTTGAAGAATGACACATTTCATATCAATTATTTTTGTGTAGTTTCATTACTTACATAAGGTGGACGTTCCATGCTTCGATCAAATATTCTCCCCAGATATTCCCCAATCAACCCAAGCGAAAATAGCTGCACTCCACTGAATATCGCGATCATTGAAGCAAGGAAAGGGAAACCAGGAATACTTCCTGCGGTCAGGGTTGCAACCAGTACATACAAGAATACTGCAATGCCAAACAGGATGAAGAAGAAACCTACCAGGGTGGCAAACCTCAATGGTATGGTACTGAAACCAGTCAGTATCAAAAGAGCCTGCGACGCCAACGAGAGGAAATTATAATTGGATTTGCCCTGTTGGCGGGGTTCTTCGTTAACGAATACCGTTCCAAAACGATTTGTTCCCCAGGAAAGCAACACGTCAAGGATCACACTTGGACTTCTAAAACTACTGAATGCATCCTTCAAGGAAGCACGAAAGGCTCTAAAAGAACTGATATCTCGAATAGTTTTTACTCCCATTACTTTGGCGAGAGAGCGTTTTGTAAACCATGAAAAGAAATTCCGCCATGCCGAATGGGGCATTTTGGTGGGTAGGCCATATACCACATCGTAACCTGATTGCAGCTTCTCCAGTAATTTGGTGATCTCTTCTGGGGGATGCTGCAGGTCATCATCCATGGTGATGATGACTTCATTCTTGGCTGCACGAACACCGCATAAGAGGGCATTATGCTGGCCAAAGTTTCGCTTGAGATTTATGCCTGTAATGTGAGTTGGATCTTTCGCAGCCAGGCTTTGGATCACCTGCCAGCTTTCATCAGGGCTGCCATCATTAACCATGATGATCTCATATTTTAACGAAATATTGGAGAAGGTCCTGGTTAATCGGTCCACCAGTTCAGCAAGGGTTTCTGAACCATTGTAAACCGGGATAACGACAGAACAGGATGGGAAGGAATCAATCATCTCTTCGAACGCTCCATTTATTATTTGGATGAACACTCATACTTGACCCTGATTTCATTGAGCGCAGTCTGATTTTCACCTGTCTGGGGGAGATCCGTTAACAGGTAATCCATCTGGTTGCATATCCTCGTATGAACATTTCGGTTGAGAGCCATGGCATCACTGAGTAATTGATCAACTTTACCCCATTCTCCTTGATGGGCAAATGCTTCTACAAAAACCAGATACTCGGTAGGATCGGATGGTGTAAAACTATTGCTTTTCGCATCGTCCCACATGGAAATGATTGTATCCCAATTGTCAGATTGGCGTGCCAAATCGGCTTTTTCGAAGTAAAAGCACCAATTTGACTCTGACGCTGTACCGAAAATATTTTGCGGTGGAATAGCAGCCGTGGCATCCAGAGAGATCTGATCAACGTTCGATAGGTAAAACGCTCTGTTTAAATCTTCAGGTAGTTCAGGTACATCCCATCTTCGCGAAGGATCGAGAACACGCAGGCAACCTGGGGGTGAATAAAAAACTACGATCATGTTTGACGTATTGCCATTGAATTCTGCACTGCGATAAAACTGGAGAATTGGCAAATTTCTCTTCAAATCGGGAATTGCGGCTCCAACTCGAACATCAGTAAATGCGAAGAGGTAGGGAATTTGCGTTGAATGGTTATCTGGCGCATAAATCCAATTAAGAGGAGCCGTAAGGGAATTATCACTATAATACTTTAGCGGTAATCCAAAAGTAAGAACCGTTGTATCCTCTTTCAATTGAGGTGCCCGCCAGGTGAGCTCCCAGAATAAATCCTTTTGCGTTTGCCATTCACGTTGAAACGTAATGGCATTGATAACATGACTTGCCATAGCCATGGAAAGGAATAATGCCACAACAACTTTCATCTGGTTTTTTGATTTGAACAGCCAGACAAAAAGCCAGACTAGAATGATGGCGCTTCCAGCCATGAACGCAAGGTTAAATCGGTCCCACGGAAATTGGAGTTCAATGGGGAGATCAGTGATCCAATATGGGATGCCTGCAAAAATCAAAGCCGATAATCCGATCCAAAATGCACTTTTTTGAAAATCAGGTTCGGATTCGTTTGCTTTCTGGATATTCTCTGTTTTTACCCGTGTATAGAAGAATAGTATCAGGAGTGAAAAAGCGATGCCAACTGCAA
The DNA here is from genome assembly GCA_039680395.1 of Anaerolineaceae bacterium. Classification (GTDB taxonomy): domain Bacteria; phylum Chloroflexota; class Anaerolineae; order Anaerolineales; family Anaerolineaceae; genus UBA4782. The sequence goes on from JBDKSY010000132.1 coordinate 16,085, forward strand.
AGATAACCCAGAATACCGCTTTGGAGGGAATTGAAAAATCTTCAAGAACTGGAAAGCGGAATGAATCGAACCAGGTCTGTATACCAGAAAAGTAAGAATCACGCACCAGACGATAAAGAAGTTGACCTAAATACGCAAAACCATTCTCTGATAATTTTGCAATACTTTCAGGCTGATACGTGGGGAATTTAAAGAAAACAACACGCCAAAGCAGGAAAACAACCATACTAACAAAATAAGGAACCCAGTACAGGAGAGCTATCTTGACGGTTTTCCAAAAAGCCCTGGTTTGCGGTAAAAACAAAAAATATAGAATTACAAACCGAACCAGGTTCAATCCAAAGTAATATTCTGTTGAAAAACTACAGAACAAATCCAAAACAATTGCCAATGTTGTATAAAGCCAGAATCGCTTGCGATTGCGAAAGGCCAGGATGGTAAATCCAAAAGAAAGGAAGAAAGAGATTAGAAGCAGGTAGCCATTGCTGTAGATCACGGAAATTGGCTGCTGTTTGAACCCCGGATAGACAGCAAATAGTGCTGCAATCCAGAAGACTTCCTGCTGCCTGTTCTTCCATAACTTTGAAAGCGCCCACCAGAAAGAAAGAGTGACGCACCAACGGGTTAATAATCCAAAAATGTGCCATTGAAGGGGAGAATCACCCAGGATGCTGGTGCTGAAGAGATACACACCAGCTAAAAAGGGTCTATCGCCAGCTAGGACTTCCAGATACCCATTAGTACCTAATAAATGACCAAACCAGATAAGAGGCCAATCATCCCAATAAAAACCCAAAGAGAAAATCAATGGTGCATAAGCTAATACTGTAAACCCAAGCAAAGCAATGGGTATGTATAATGTTGAAATTATTTTTATCCAGGTTTGTTTCGATAGAGTCATGAAGTCCCAATTGTTCCGAGAGGATCAACCCTGATGGCTGCTTCGCCTATGACAGGGCATTTATTTTCACATATACCACAGCCTATACATCGCTCGCGGTCAACAAAAGGTAATTTTACCCGAATATTCGCTCCATCTCGAGACAAGAATGTACCTTCTTTAAAATAAATTGCCTTTTGGGGTACAGGGCACATTTCTTCACAAACAATACAGTCCTGATGTTGTCCCCAGGCAAGACACTTATCCGTGTAAATAACTGCTGCTCCAATCACTGTCTGGCGTTTATCTTCCAGTTGTAATGGTGGAATCGCCTGGGTGGGACATACAAGTCCGCATGCGTTGCAAGAGTAATCGCAATATCCAATCCGGGGGTTGAGCTGTGGAGAACCAATTCCATTTTCATCATGTGTCGCAGGTTGAATTGCATTGGTGGGACAAATCTTATAACAGGCGCCACACCGTATGCATTGGGCGAGAAAATTGGCATGCACTGCACCTGGTGGACGAATGGGATTACGTTTCACTTGTGATGTAATTTTCAAGAGCACAATACCTAATATTCCGTAACCAATTCCAGTAAAAACCTTTCGCCTGTCAGGGTCGTAAGGAAAATGCAGTACCT
>JBDKSY010000133.1:0-3436 GCA_039680395.1 Anaerolineaceae bacterium
AACATGGAGCAATGCAACTGCTTCATTCCAGAAAGCAGTCTCAAGATGGATGCGTATTTCGGTATAAGCAGCAAAAAAGTCTCGATCTACCATCAGCGCATAATTCAGGCTTTGCTGAACGGCAGGCCGGAAGGAATATGGCAATCTATGGATGCCGGTTCGAGGTTTGACTTCGATCAATCCTAATGCCCTGGCAACTTCCATTTGTTCGCGAAGGCTGGAAGTACTTAATCCAATTTGCGGTGAAAGGTCGCTGAGTGCTGGAAGCCGTTCACCGTCTTCACAGGCAGAAGCGAGGTATTGCAGAAAATCATATTGATTTATGTTATTTGGAACGAATTTTGCTTTCATTATCGCTCTTTAAATTGATTAATATGATTTATCATATTAATCAATTGTATTGATTTTAACATAAATTTTCTACTATTGAAAATCATATGTATTGTGTATGATAATCACATTTCCCCCCTGTTTTGATCTATCTCCTAAAGCTAAAAATAACCCAGATAACAAAAATGTATCTGGGTTATTTTTCTTATGCTAATATTTCCAATGTAGAGATCAAGAAAAGAATCGCGATCTTATTTTTCTGGATTTTCGATCACAGAAATTTCACTTTTGTGAAATTCTCTCATTCCACCGTCAGCCAAATCTACAATGACACCTTCTCGTAATGGTGCAACATCTATTACTTTTCCAACACCGACAGGAGTATTCACCATTTGCTTCCGCTTCGGGAGATCAACTTTAACTGCCATGTATTGATCATATTCATAATAAAGGCAACAGCGCAACCTCCCACACATTCCGGTGATCTCACCCGGTGTCAGTGAAATGCCCTGCTCTTTTGCCATCCGAATGGATATGGACGAAAAGTCGGTCAGAAACTTAGAACAGCATCGAGTTTCCAGGCCACAGGCACCCATTCCGCCCAGACATTTTGCCATATCACGAGGGCCAACCTGTCGCAATTCGATTTGCACATTATTGTAGATCCGTTGCACATCTTGCCGAACAGCTTTAAGGTCAACTTTTTCATCAGTTTCAGTATTATAAATAATAGCTAATCTGCTACCATCAAAGCTGAATTCCGCATCAACGATCTTTACCCCACTCAGATTCATGCTTCTGACCTTTGCGCTGCATTGTTCAACGATCGCTTCTTCTTTCGCTTTCCAAAGCTGCCTTTGCATTAAATCTTGTGGAGTAGCTTTACGGGTAATTGTTTTTACATCTTCATTTTCAGGTGTTACTAGATCTTCTCCGAATAAAACCACCCACCCTAATTGCATTCCGCGGGTAGTTTCAACAATTACCCCATCTCCTTGACGAAGATCAGTGATCGAACCAGCATCAAAGTGATATACCTTCCCAACTTTAGAAAACCGAATTCCAGCAATCATAATTATTACTTACTATCTTTAGATTTTTCGCAATCCAGTTTTGCCTGCAATTGTGAAGCAATTGCCTGGAATGCCTTTGCAGATGGAGCAGATGGATTGGTTACCGTTACTGGAAAACCATTATCACCACCAATTCGAACTTCGCGGTCAATAGGGATAGAACCAAAGAAATCTACATGAATCTCTTCAGCCAGTTTTTCGCCACCACCATCGCCAAACAGGTCATATGAAGAACCATCTGACAGGATCATCGAACCCATATTTTCGATTATCCCCAACACGGGAACATTCATAGCCCTGAACATCTCTACCGCACGATAGGCGTCATCTGTTGAAACTTTTTGTGGCAACGTTACTACTAACGACCCTGTGACAGAAGCAATTTGCACTAAACTTATCTGCACATCACCAGTTCCTGGTGGAAGGTCCACGATCAAGTAATCAAGCAAGCCCCACTCAACGTCAGCCAACAGTTGCCTTACTGCTGAATGAAGGACAGGACCTCGCCAGACCAGTGGTTGTCCTTTTTGAATGAACATACCAATAGAAATTACCTTTACCCCATAAGCTTCTGCTGGGATGATCTTCCCATCATCTTGAGGTGGTAGTTTTGTTACACCCATCATGGTAGGAATATTTGGCCCATAGATATCAGCATCCATCAACCCTACCTTAAAACCGCGCTGTGCCAACGAAATCGCCAGATTGGCTGCCACTGTAGATTTTCCTACACCGCCTTTTCCTGAACCAACAGCGATCAGGTGTTTAATGGATAGTGGAATTCGGCCTGAAAAGCTACCTTTTGATTCACTGGCGCCAGGAAAGATAACCTCTGCCTTCTTGATCTTTAGATTTTCCAATAATGCTTTTTCTACATCAGAACGAATTTTTTCTCGTAGAGGACAGGCAGGTGTCGTCAAGACAATTGTGACACGGATCACATCCTCTTTCACTTCAATATCTTTCACCATGTTCAACGATACAATGTCCTGATCTAATTCAGGATCATCTACCGTTTTTAGCACATCCAATACTTGTTCTTTTGAAATCAATGTGATCTCCTTCGTTTTACCGGTAGTGTGATTTTCCCGTTTCGAGATAATCTACAATTTCTTGTTTTGCATGCGAGAATTGTTCCAGTAATTCCTTGTCACTCCCTCGATATCGCTTTATGGAGTTTTTTGCGCATATTAAACAACCTTTCATGGCTCTAAAGGCGTCTGAATTACAATTTCCGCATCCATTGATACGGGCGATCATATAAACCAATGCTATTCTGTTCACAGAATCCTTTTCCTCATTTGATACTTGGGTAATTAGCTGCATCCAAGATTCACCGCGCAGGTTTCCCAATTGCTCACAATATCTTTCAGGAAAAATGAATTCTGTGTCGTTTGTTGCCATATCTTACACATTTTATCATCTTTCATGAATTATTCAGCCTTTGGGTGTAATTTCTATTTTCTGATAAAATGAGTAAAATTCTAAATCCATCAAGAAGAAACTATGCGCAAAAACATATTCTTTTCACTTGCATCCATTTTTGTATTATTCTTCATTTCGGGCTGCTCCTTTCGCACTCTTACTTCAGAAGGAAAAGCGAAAGCTACACAAGAAGCTTTCGAAACAGTATTTGCCCAGATCACTACACAGGCCTTTCTCAATCCCACTTCCACGAATACACCTGAACCAACTGCTACATCTACTTCGACCCCAGCTCCTACCGACACACCGACACTTGAACCTACCTTCACATTTACTCCTTCACCAACAATTCCAACTTTGAAAGCACAATTGCTTTATGTGGCTACCTTCCCTGAAAATAAACAGGAATTTGTGCCTAATGAAAAATTTGGAATTGCCATCGGATTCAAAAATATTGGCACTGCTGCCTGGGGAGCTGGTTCAAAATTAATTCTAATTGGCTACGAAGGCGAATATGTTACAGTGCAAACCGAAGCAACTCTTGATCATGCAGTTGCTCCAGGTGAAAAAGTAGAATTTTCTCTTTGGGGATTTTGTTCAGAAGATAT
>JBDKSY010000134.1:0-4391 GCA_039680395.1 Anaerolineaceae bacterium
GATGTGGGTATTTTTGTCAGCCAATCCGGAGAGACAAAGGATGTTCTGAATGCTTTGCAGGCTGCCCAGGCAAAGGGAATGATCTGCTTCAGCATTGCAAATGTCATTGGGTCAACCCTTTCACGTACAACCGATGCCTGGCTGCCTTTGTGCTGCGGGTATGAAATGAGTGTGCCTGCTACGAAAACTTTTACCAATCAGGTCGTTACATTTCTTTACCTGGCAACCGTTATGGGGGGTGGAGATGTCAAAGAGCTGAAGAAGTTGCCAGACCTGATGGAAAAAACGATCAAGGACACAGATCCGCAGGTAAGGGAACTGGTGGAGGACATCAATAAGTGGGATGACTTATACAGCCTGGGATATGGCATAACGTACCCGATGGCGTTGGAAGGTGCCTTGAAATTGAAAGAGATCACCTACATCCATTGCGAAGGGATCCTCTCTACGGAATTCAAACATGGGCCATTATCTGCAGTGACCAAAGGGTTCCCGGTGCTCTTTGTAGCTGGACCTGAAGATGTGCCCTTGATCGTGAGTGGGATCAATGAGATCACCTGTCGTGGTGGACGAGCCATTGTATTTGCTGAATCTGATGATCGTTTGAAGGCGAATGCAAACGATGTAGTGGTTATCCCCGACTCAAATCCGATATTTGCTTCTTTGCTGGCTGTCATCCCAATGCAGTTACTGGGGTATCATCTGGCGGTTGCCAGAGGGTATGATCCTGACTTCCCGCGAAATTTGAGCAAGACATTGACAGTGGACTAAGAAATCACATTCTTACACAATATCAGGCTGCTTCAAGGGAACGAAGATTCACCTTGACAGCCTGATTTTTTAAAAGCTGCCCAACGTCCATTTCAAAACCAGGCTGATGAGGATCGCATAGAGAAAACTGGCAAAAGTACCGATGATGATATATTCCGCTTCCTTTCGATTTTCGCTTTCCTTGAATTCACCAAAACGGAAGATAGATTTGGCAGCAACAAGAAAGCCTATGCCAGCGAATTGACCGGCAAGCACGAATATGAAGATCAAAGCCCTTTCCAACCAACCGATGATCTTTCCCCCATTCGCCAGACCTTCAATAGGTTTTTTCTTCTCGTTTCGATAGTGATCCTTGATCTGTTGCTGGTAAGGTTGGACGAAAAGACCGATCATGATCCCACCAACGGGTAAGAGTAGAATAATCACTGCGATACAGGCTGCGACTTTCACTGCAACAGGTGGCAGGAAGGTGAACCACCATATCGAGACTCCTTTGGGGATGAGGAGCAACCAGGTTACCAGAGCAATGATGGTCAGGTGCAGCAACTGATCAATAAGGAATATTGCCAGAGAGTTACGTTTGAGACGTTGCTTGCCCAGGTCAATTAGAAAATGACTGACGGTAACTAGTACGGGAACCAGCCATTCGTTCCAACTGGCAAGGAGCAGGTAGGCCAGAGCGCCTTGGATCAGGCTGTGCAGGGCATTCCAAAGCACCTGCTTCTTTTTCTTCAATAAAGCAGTTGGTTGCAAAATGAAATCACCAAGAAGATGGGCAAGAAGAAGCATGATCAATAATTGGATGGCTGCAATATTCATCATTACTCCTCTTCAAGGATCCTGGTGGTTTCGACTTCGAAAACTGATAAACCTTCTTTTATGACATTCCAATTTGCTGCTGCCAGATGTTTGTTCACTGTGGTCTGGTCTATTGGTTTGGGCTGCCATTTCTTACCAATTTCAACCTGGGTCAATCCCTGAAGGGAAAGATGAACGGCCTGGCATTGTAGTGCCGTCCAGGATGTAATGAAGGTGTCGTAACTTTTCAACAGCGTATCAAGAAGCCGTGTATATCGGGTTCCGTTTTTCGTAGCAAGCGTAATTCCCAGGCGGTAATTCTTCAATTGGTCCAGCATTTTACCGGATTCGGTAAAGGCGATCCCAAACCCTTCTGAAATATTTGTTTCAGGAACGAATTCCACACTACCAATGGCAATGGCAATCCGTGTATCCAGTTTCTCGGTTTTGAATGTCGTACGGATATAGGTACGGATGAAGAGGCTGATCTCAAAGCATTTCTGAGGAGGATCAACGAGAAGCTGCCAGCCATCACCACGAAATTTCGAAAGGTCATAGCGGACATCACCAGGATATTGCTGTTTGATCAATCTGGAGAGATCTTGGAGGGAATGAAATAAATCAAAACGCCGGGTTTTAGGTAAACTGGAAGACCTGACAATATCTCCAGTTAATATTGCGACATATGGGGAGCTCTGCTTATTGATAGATGAAGCGTAATCAGATGATTTCATTTGAATAAATTATAGCTAAAAAAGGCCATAAAGTCAATATATGGCTAATAAAAGCCATATAAAGTAATTATGTAACAAAAAGGCCATAAATAATCAATATGCGTAAAATGAGCCATATTATGCAGGATGAACACATATCATCTCTAGCAGTTATTGGAAGAATGTTGATGATGTATGCGGAATCAGGTGTGAAATTTCGTTACCTTCTTTGAACTGAATCAAATACTATGTAAACCATTCTGTTCTATCGCCTTACGGTACCAGAAGGCGCTATCTTTGGGGTATCTTTTTTGGGTGGAGAAATCCACATAGACAATACCAAAGCGCTGTGAATATCCCTGCCCCCATTCGAAATTATCCAGCAACGACCATAAGTAATATCCGGTCACCGGTACGCCAGCCTGGATGGCTGTTCCGATGGCTGCAATATGCTTTTGAAGATATTGGATGCGTTTTTCGTCATGAATATTCCCAGACCCATCAGGTCCGTCAGAATAGCTGGCGCCGTTCTCTGTGACGATGATCTCACCAGGTTTGTATTCCCAGTGTATCCGTGAAAGAGTTTCGTATAAACCGAAGGGAAATACCTCCCATCCCATCTCGGTCTGTTTTTCATCAAGTGCAGGCACGGTTAAGACATCCCAAGGCGATGGATTGGCATCATTCGCCTTCACGATATTTCGGGTGTAATAATTAACACCCAGGAAATCGGTAGGGATAGCGATTGTTGCGTAATCCCCAGGTTTTACAAAATCGGGTTCGATGGATTGGAGAAATCCCATTTGTACATAATCGGAAAGCATATCCGATGGGTAATTTCTTCCATACAGCGGATCGAGAAACCAGCGGTTGTCCTCACCATCCATGTGCCTGGCTGCAGCAATATCTACCTGTGAACGAGTATGCGGATAGTAGGGTCCCATGTTGAGCGCAATTCCGACCTTTGCACCAACGCAGTTGGACCTTATTTCAGGAACCGCAACCCCATGAGCAAGGAGTAAATGGTGCGCAGCCACCAACGACTGGTACGGATTCCGCATTCCAGGTGCATGAATACCAAGCCTGTATCCTAATTTGCTGGCACAAACAGGCTCATTGATCGTGATCCAATGCTTTACCCGGTCACCATACGCTTTGACCACAGTCGAAGTATATTCGCGGAAGGCATCTACCACTGAACGTTCCAACCATCCTCCCGTCAAAGCTATGGGTAAATCCCAATGGAATAAGGTGGCCATAGGCAGGATATCCGCTTCCAACAAAGCATCAATCAACCGGCTGTAGAAGTCGAGTCCTGGTTGGTTAACTTTCCCTCTCCCTTCAGGCAGAATACGAGGCCATGCCAATGAAAACCGGTAAGATTTTATCCCCAGGTCTTTCATCAACCTGACATCTTCTTTCCACTGGTGATAATGGTCACAGGCAATGTCACCAGTACCATCATGGACAATTGCTCCAGCAGTATGTGAGAATACATCCCAGATGGACGGAACCCGTCCATCTTCGTTCACTGCGCCTTCGATTTGATACGCAGAAGTTGCTGTTCCCCATAAGAAATTTTTCGGAAAAGGAATCAATTTTGACATATGATCTCGCTTTAATTGGAATAAACTGAATGGTGACAAGAAATTTACCAAATATCCTATTTCTCAACGGTTCAATCAGCGATCCAAGAATTCGTTCGCTATTTTACAAATTGTTGATCGGATTCTGTCATGTAACAGGATAGTTTCCGAGTTTTCTGTACTGGTATCGGCATTCTCTACAATCATGATTTGTGTATCTTCGCTCATCACCACTGTATGCCATGTGGCTTTTCTGACATCACATACTTCACCGATATGCATTTCTATTGAAGATATTTCTTTTATCGAAAGATCATTTCCTCCAATGATAAGCAAAGCTTTGCCTTGAGTAAGGATAAATACTTCATCGGTGGCAAGATGTCGCTCCATGGAATTGATTCTCTCGGGCTTAAGCTCATCGAGAAACCGGAGAGCAGCCACCCGCCATGTACCAAACGATATCAATGGCTTATATCCTGAACCTTCATACCTTTGAATCTCATAAAAATCTGTCAGCAAATTT
>JBDKSY010000135.1:0-1796 GCA_039680395.1 Anaerolineaceae bacterium
GAAGTTGCTTATGAGCAGCGCGGTAGTATGATGGCAATTGTAGAATTCAACTGGTCATTGGCATTTATTGCTGGCGTTCCTTTGGTTGGGTTGTTGATCGCAGCGAAAGGGTGGCTGGCACCGTTCCCTCTTTTAACCATTTTAGGAATTGTCAGTCTTGTAGCAATAATTCGAATTGTTCCTGGCGGTTCAAAGAATGAAAACCAGGCAATTGGATTGAAGCAAAATATTGGCATCATCGTGCATAGTAAATCAGCTATGGCGGCTCTGGCAATGGCTATGGCTGTCACAACAGGAAATGAGATCGTCAACTTGATGTTTGGCGTCTGGCTGGAAGATTCTTATCAATTGCAAATTGCTGCCCTGGGAGCTGCATCCATTGTCATAGGTTGTGCAGAGATGCTTGGTGAAGGGGTCACTGCTTTTGTTGTAGATAAAGTAGGAAAGAAGCGCACCGTGGCAATCACTTTGATCCTGAATATGGTCGTAGCTTTGATCATGCCGTGGATCGCACATTCAGTTACAGGTGCCCTTATTGGGTTGTTCCTGTTCTATCTTAGTTTTGAAACAATGATCGTCAGCAGTTTGCCCATTATGACCGAAATCCTCCCTTCTGCTCGAGCTACTTTAATGGGATTAAGTGTGGCTGCTTTTTCACTTGGGAGAGCGATCGGGGCTGCTGTGGCTCCATTGCTCTATACCTTTGGATTCCGTGCCAATACGATGGCTACTTTTGCTATGAACCTGATCGCTTTCTATATGCTTACCCGTATCCAGGTGAGTGATAAGAAAGCTGTTGCCCTGCCAGAGGATTCCAGTCAGCAACAAAAAAATGAATTATCCTGAATTGGTTAAAAGCCAAGCGCCTTCATTAACGCACTGTCATTTTGCACATTCTCTCCTGGCAAAGTTTTTTCTTCATTCAGATAGAATGCAAATGAAGCGAAAGCTTCTTGTAAAGCACTGATCATCTCCTCATCAGGTTGGATACCCTCTTCCCACCACCAGTTCTGGATGGTCAGCTGGTGTGCTTTCCGATCAAGAATAGGATCAAAACGCGCGATAAAGCGATCGCCATATAACACAGGCATGGTGTAATGCCCATATTTCCGTTTGGATGCAGGCACATAAACTTCCCAGGTGTACTCAAAGTTGAAGAGGTCTTTCAAACGACGGCGATCCCACAACAGGTTATCCAGAGGTGGCAGGAACGCGATTTTCAGTGGGTTGGATGCTGTTGGTGCAGATAATAGAGGCAGGTCTGCCGTACGAATTAAGTATCTATTGCGAGGTAAATCTTCAATGCTTGCTTCGTCTACCAGGCCTTTATCTATCAATCGCTTTATGGATGCCTGACGCTCTCTGGTTTTTGCATAAAGGACTCCCAACCACTTATCGCCTGCGCTGGAATCAGCAAATCCCATACTACCGATACGGCGCAAGAAATGCCAGTCATAATAATCTTCCGTTGAAATATTGGGATCGGGTAGAGTTAATAATTCAGCAGGTAATAATCTCTCAACCAGATCAAAGGAACGTCTTGTGCCAGTACGATGATGAATTCCTAGCTTGCCCATAAAGAAAAGCGATTCGAGTGTTGCCCTTACCAGCCGGGTAGGACCCCAATGCCAATCAGTTCTTTCGTCATGGTCAAAATCAATAGAAGAAGAAGGACCGTTATCTCGAATGGTCTGCATCACATTTTCTGAAAGGCGCATACATTCTCTTTGGGGATTCCCGTAAGATTGAACCATCCTTTCTCTGCAACGAGAAAAATAGGGCCAGTCTTGCGCCTG
>JBDKSY010000136.1:0-10359 GCA_039680395.1 Anaerolineaceae bacterium
CCGGTCAGTTCGAAGGTGGTCTCCATGCAAAACTTGCCCAGATCGAGCGAGATAGCCAGACAGTCAAATCCAGGTCCCAGGTTGGCTGTTGTGGGAGCGACACGAACTGTGATCATGCCATCCCTTCCACGATCGCTTTTTCGATGGTCTTGTAGTCAAAAGGCAGCAATTGGGGAGCCTTCATGCTCTTTGCAATGATATCGGGGTCTTTCATACCATGCCCTGTGCATATTGCCACAATCTTTTTCCCTTTTACATCCATTTCATGATCATCCAACTGGTGTTTTAATCCCGCCAACCCAGCGGCTGAAGCAGGTTCCACCCATACCCCACTGGCTGCCAGCATGCGTTGCATGGTTAGGATTTCATCGTCGCTTACGGCAATGATCTTTCCATCTGACTCCTCGGCGGCTGCCAATGCTTCTTCTCCGCGTGCTGGTTTCCCGATACGGATGGCAGTGGCAACTGTCTCCGGGTTCTCCACGGGATGACCGAGCACAAGAGGGGCAGACCCTGCAGCCTGTACGCCCAGGATCTGTGGCAACCCGGTCTGATGAAGTCGGTGATATTGTTGGAAACCCATCCAATAAGCAGTGATATTCCCTGCATTTCCAACGGGCAGGCATAGCCAATCGGGTGCATCGCCCAATACTTCGCAGATCTCAAATGCGGCGGTTTTTTGTCCTTCAAGGCGATATGGGTTGAGGGAATTGACCAGCGCGATAGGGTGATGCTTGCTGATCTCTACCACAATCGTCAACGCATCGTCAAAAGAGCCTTCGATCTGGATGACATCTGCGCCATAGGCAACAGCTCCAGCCAGTTTCCCGGTGGCTACTTTGCCTTTTGGGATGACCACAATGCAGCGCATCCCTGCACGGGAGGCATAAGCAGCAGCAGAAGCAGCAGTATTGCCGGTGGAAGCACAAATGACAACTTTTGCTCCTCTTCCGGCTGCTTCTCCGATGGCAATCGTCATTCCTCTGTCTTTGAAAGAACCAGTCGGATTCATCCCTTCAAACTTGACCCAAAGCTCGAAACCGCTACCCAGAGTAGCGGCCAGTTTTGGTACAGGAATGAGAGGGGTGTTTCCTTCCAACAGAGTAACCTGCTGGGTGTGTGCTGGAATATCCATTATGGAATGATATCTATCAAATACACCGTTATAAGTCATGGTATTTCTCTTTGAATAATTTTGAACATCATTATAACAGAGCCACAATAATGGACTACGAATCAAAATAAATTCAATGTCAGCTAGTTTGAGAAACAGGAATTGTATAATGAATTCATCAGGGAACCTTTCTGACAATGAGGGCGTCTTTGAAAAGAGGTAATTTATGAAAGCTCGCTATTCAATATGTACCGTTCTTGTAGTCCTGGTCCTCGCCCTCACCGCATGTATACCAACGGGTGAAAAAGCTGCGACCCAGGATGAAGAAATTGCTACATCCGTTGCAGCAACCGTAGTTGCTGCCGAAACACAAAGATCATTGAATACCTTGGTTGCAGAGCTAACCCGTTTTGCACAATTTACTGCCACACCTGTACCTCCCACTGAAACACCTCTGCCTACTTTTACCAATACGGTAACCCTCACTCCTACTGCAACTTTTACCAATACTCCTGTGCCTACAGCAACACCTGTTCCACCAACGGCTACCGCCACTACTCCTCCGCTTCCATGCGACAAAATAGAATTCGTTTCGGATGTGACCGTTCCTGATGGCACAACCTTTTTGCCGAACAAATCATTTACAAAGACATGGCGTCTAAAAAATGGTGGCAGTTGCACCTGGTCTACCAGTTATTCTCTGGTTTTTATTGGAGGCAACTCATTTGGGGCAACTACTATTTCCAATTTAGCCACTAATGTTAATCCTGGAGAAATGATTGATATTTCCATTCCGATGGTCGCACCTTCCGCAGCAGGTTCATACACCGGGTATTGGCAAATGCGGAATGCCAGTGGCGGGCTATTTGGTTGGGGTACGAATTCAAGCAGTGCCTTCTGGGTTACCATCCAGGTGGTGATAACCACCGCAACCATCAATCCCGATAATCCGCTGAACTTTGCTGTTAATTTCTGTTCAGCACAATGGAGCAGTTCAAAGGTAAATCTACCATGCCCGGGCTCTGGTACTGATTTTACGAACGGTTCCGTTGTCTATTCGACTTCTCCCATACTGGAAGGGGGGTATCAGGAGGACGAGCCATCCATCATCGTCATCCCAAGTGATGGTTCTGGTGGCATGATCACAGGTAAATACCCTGCGATTGCCATAAAAACAGGCGATCGCTTTGTCGCAATGGTCGGCTGTGTAGATAAGAGACCAAAATGTGATGTTATGTTCCAGGTGAATTACAGTGCAGATGGTGGTGCGATCACAAATCTGGGAAGTTGGACGGAAACATTTGATGGAAGTTATACGCACATCAATGAAAACCTCGATTTTCTCGCTGGAAAAAGTGTGGTCTTTTATCTGGTCGTGCAAAACAATGGCTCCTCATTGGATGACCGCGTCTTTTGGACTGATCCTGCGATTTTGAGGAAATAGTGAAAATGAGATAAAAATGGTGAAATACGATTGAAATGTGCTGTCTGAATCGTTATACTGATAAGACAGGTACACTATTGTGCTCTATTGTTATTGAAAGTTAGGAGGAATATATGAAATCAAAAATCCTAAAGCCTGTTTCCCAATGGATCATTCGTTGTATGCTGGTTGGGGTTATTGCCTTGTTGGCTCTTTTCCCAGCTACCAATATCGGCCAGGCATATTCTGTGCCAACCTTTTCTATTTCAACGGTAGTTCCAGATACATCCATTACCATTGTAACTGCTAATTTCCCGGCCAATACAGATTTTGTTGTTCGCATGGGTGCCTATGGAACCCTCGGTGTTGGTGGGATCGAAGTGGCAACATTGAATTCTGGTGCGGGTGGGTCTTTTTCTGCTACGCTGAACATTCCTGAAGCTTTGAAGGGCAGCAAGCAAATTGCTGTTCGCCTGGAAAGTACCACCGGATACTACAGTTACAACTGGTTCTACAACGTTACCTCAACCGGTACGGTCATCCCGGGGTATTCTGGCATTCCAACCTTTACTATCACCTCTGTTGTAACTGATTCCAAGGTCACAGTTCAAACAAGCAACCTGCCTCCAAACCAGGATTTCACGGTGCGCATGGGTGCTTATGGTACCTATGCCCAGGGTGGCGTTGAAGTTGCCAAATTCAATTCGGGTACTGGTGGAAGTCAATCAATAACCTTTGATATTCCTGCCAGCCTGGCAGGCAGCGTGAAAATTGCCATCCGCATGGATTGCACAGCCGGATATTATGCCTATAACTGGTTCTGGAATAACTCTACAACTACGACCACAACCACAACCGATGGATACAGTGGTTATCCAACCTTCTCCATCACTGATGTGGTTGCTGATTCGAAAGTAACTGTTGCCACAGCCAATCTCCCCAAAAATCAGAATTTTGTTGTACGCATGGGTGCTTATGGAACTTACGCCGAGGGTGGAATTGAGGTTGCCACTTTCGACTCAGGTGATGGTGGCGCAAAATCCATCACATTTGATATTCCTGCAAGTTTGGCAGGCAGCTATAAAATTGCCATCCGCATGGACAGCACTTCTGGTTCAGGATTGTTTGCTTATAACTGGTTCTATAACAACACCACAACCACCACTACTACTACTACGACTACAACCACTGGATACTCAGGATATCCAACATTCAGCATTACCGCAGTAGTGAAAGACACCTCTGTCACAGTTGCAGCAGCCAATCTCCCACCCAGCCAGGATTTCTCGGTACGGATGGGAGCATATGGAACCTATGCCATTGGCGGGACTGAAGTAGCTACTTTCAATTCAGGTGCAGGGGGATCGCAATCCTTTACATTCAGTATCCCATCTGGGTTGGCGGGAAGCACACAAATTGCTGTCCGAATGGATGCAACGAGTGGGTTATACGCTTATAACTGGTTCTGGAACAACACTACGAACTGAAAAATTTTGCTTTTATTATAAAAGAGCCATGGGAGATGAAATCCCATGGCTCATGTTGTTTAATCCATGCCATCTATGGAAGGGAGGCGGAATACAACTGGCTGCCAAATGCCAGCAGGATCTGCCTGCCAGGTGTGATCACAAAGGCTGTTGCTTCATCATAGGGTAGCGGATAATCATCATTGGTCTGTGGGCGGATCTGTTTGATAAAGGTCAATGCCAGGCTGAATTGATAGACCGAGGGTCCTTTGGTATCCAAAATGTATAGAGAAGGTCCTAATGGGTCGGTTGACATCATTTGAACGAAATGTGTGTCTGGCATGATGCTGGGTTGTGGATCTGCTGCGCTGATCCGTTCATCGTGATAAGGTGCTTTGAGGTTACATTTCGTCTTATCGTCTCTACCCAAACGATAGGTACAGGTTGACATGGTGCCATCTCCATGAAGCATATATACATCATTCCCATATGCCGTGATGGAAATCAGGTCGGTTAAGACAGGTTTATCATCATCAAAGAACCAGTTGGGATTCTGATCAAAAGATTGATTGGAACCGCGGTATGTCAAAATGGTATCTTTAGGGATGTCCAATATATAGAGGTTTGATCCTCCCATTTCTACATCCGAAAGCATACCCCAGTTGTTATCAGGCGAAGCCAGGCTGGTTACTACTGGTTGTTCACCAGGGATGCAATACATCAGGTTGCCCGTCTTATCTATCGCTAAAACAGTTGCTCCAAAAGGACTATTGGAAGGAAGAGCAACGATATCTACGAGGTCACTCACTACCAGTATTCCCCTTACTCCCGAACTACATTCAAACTCTTCATCCAGCTTAAAGGTATTACCTGTCAATTCCAGACGCAGCACCTTGTTCTGTGCAGCATCCAGAGCATACACTTCTGTCTGATTTGCCACCATGCGGGTGATCTTTGTGCCAGAAGTCTGCTGTACCAGCAAAGGTTGAAAGAGGGTACGGTAAATCCCATCCAGGTTGTCCAGCGTATTTTCGATCTCGGATCGCATCTGGCGTGATTCATCGCTCTTGCCATATTTTTCAGCTATATCCAGCAGTTCCGCTGCCCGATTCCAGGTTTCGCGTTGGATCTGAATATCTGTGGTATTACGGGCAAGTTCTACCTGTTGGGATGCCTGTGCCAGGAATTCTTGATGGCGCTCTGACCTTCCCAGGCGAAAATAGACCGTAGCTCCAATGGCAACCACGATCAACGGAACCACAATAGCGATAAAGAGCATATTACGGGCAGAAAGAGAGTTATCTGATTGTTCATCTCCTGGCAGCAATTTACCTGTAATGGCGGCTGCGGTTTTGTTTACTTTCCGGTGAGCCGAGCGGATCTTTATCCACCAGGCTGCCAGGCTTTGCTTCCAGGTGTCATTTGCTTGCCCGGCTTTCTCCTCACTCTCGCTATTCGCTGAAGCAGTCTCCCTGATGATTGGGCTGACCGGGATAGCTTCTTCTTTGATCTCATCTGGAACAGGCTCGACCCTGGAAGATGTCACGGGTCGTACAGGACGATGTTTTCTTTCGACAAGTGGGGTAGGGGATGCTTGCGGGATGGCTGCTTCGGGTTCTGTAGGTGAAGCGATCTCACTGGTTTGCTCAGCCTGGATCTGTGCTGGTTCTTCAGGTAAAGCAGGGGAAGTGATTTCTTGTACTTCCTCGCTTGTTAAGGGCTTTGAAATTTCCGGTTCAACAAGCGGTGTATCAATCACTGGAATGTTTTCAGCAGGTATCTCTTTGACGGCGGGTGCCGTTGGTGTACTGATCAGCTCTGCTGGAACCGCGGTAATTTCTGAAGGAGGAGTGATGGCAGGTGGTTCACCTGCTGGAATAAAACGTGTGCGCGGTTTCAGCCGGTGGATCTCCCCTTTACCCTCACGGACCTGGATCAATCCTGCCTGCAGGTCAAAACCTGCCAGGCTCATCAACCGCCGGCGCAAATGATCCAAAGTTTGTTGAGACCCATCATCAAGGGTCTCTGATGTCCAACCGGAAGGCGGTTTTGCCGAAAAAAGTACCAGATCGGCATTTTGCAATGAGCATTGGAAGTATCGTATGGGAGTGGTCTTGCTGACACCCAGGCCACGCGTGCCTGCTTCAAGGTCAGCGAATTCTTCCATACCTGCTTTGGTGAGGATAAAGGTATGGGTGGTGCCTGCATGCGCCAGGAAAAGGTCATTCCCACGCAAAGCTGCCATATTGATCACAACCACACGCTGTTGTTTTTCGAAAGTGGCGTGGATATTTGCTTCGAGGAGGAGGTTATTCAATCTTTCAGCAACTGCCCGCAAACCCGAGGTGATGGAACCGCGACTCGAAAAATAAGTAGTCATGGCTTCATCCATTAACTTTTCGTTTTCTTCTGGCGTGAATTCTTTCCCGCCAAGAAGGCTGATAAGGATGAAAAACCTGTCATTGATGCGGCTGCGTTCACACCGCCTGGGAGCACCCAGAACCAGCAGATTACTCATCTGGGTTTCTTCTTGACCATGAATAAGTTGGAGGGGTAAGACGTAAAGATCAAGCATATCGTGATTATACATCATGCAGCACAGCCCTGTTTTTGGCTGGATAAAAGAAAAACCCTGTGAAGCAAGGGTCTTGTTCACAGGGTTCAAAGTTCAAAGAGATTGATTACGGCAGTACATACCAGGGGTTGACGAAACCACCATTCAATCTGACTTCAAAATGAAGGTGAGGGCCAGTGGAATTGCCTGTGCTGCCTGCCAGACCGATCACAGCACCCTGATAGACACTTTGACCACAGCCGACATTGATCGAGTTCAAGTGGGCATAAAGGGTGTGATAACCATTTCCATGGTCAATCATGATCATGTTACCATACCCGCCGCCAATCCAACCGGCATAAACAACCACGCCGCTATCCGCAGCATAAACGGGAGCTGTTTCTGGTGCAGCGATATCTATTCCCAGGTGACCTGACCAGTAATCATTGCCAGAGAGGTAATTATTGATGGTAGGCCAAATGAACGCGCCTGATCCACCAATACCACCTCCTGACAATTCACATCCGCCAGGACCATCGATAGTCTTTGAGGCGCCCGCATTCGGTTTCCAGACGGTAGGGATGACCCACTGCCGGTTTTCGCGCCATCCTCCCGGGATCATCACAAATGTTCCAGTATCAATCTCGGGGTTGGTCATATCCAGGTTGTTCTGTGGCCATGAAAGAATATCTGAAGCACTGACAAAGAATTGAGATGCTACACCATCCAGGGTATCTCCATCCTTCCACTCATAATACACCCCATCAGTAGGAGGAATTTTCAGTGTTTGACCAACCGAAAGCATATTGGGGTTGTCATCCAATTGATCATAATTTGCCCACAATACCGTCTCTGGTTTCAGTTTGTACTTGGTGGCGATCGAAAACACAGAATCGCCTTTTTGCACCGTGTATTCTACAAGCCCGGTTCTGGAGCGGTTGAGCAAAATGGTATGAGGGTTGGTGGTTCTTGAAACAGACTCGAAATGATCTGGTGCAAGAACGTAATCTGGTAGACCTGCAGCCGGAAGGTTGATTTCTGGTGCAAGCACTTCGAGGGTCGCCTGGGTTTCAGGCATGGGTTGAGCCAGTACTTCCTTCATGGCACCCCGGCTTAACATCAGAAAAGCCAGGTAGGCTACGATCATGATCGTAATCCCCCACGATCCAGCGGTTAACCAGATCATTGCTGTCGGGCTCAATCCCTGCCCGGGCTGTCTGGTTTCACCTTTGGTTTTTTCTTTCACATATCCTCCGTCAAGTTTTCCAGAAATTCCTGGTTGTTGCGTGTCTTTGCCATGCGCTGCAAAATTGCCTCGGTTGCAACCGCGGGATCCATGCCGGCACCCTGTGGTGCCTGACCGATCATCTGCAGATACATGCGGCGCATCAGCCAGGAGCGCTGTAAAATGTCAGGTCCAAGCAGCAGTTCTTCGCGGCGGGTGGAGGAACGTTCGATATCAATGGCCGGGAAGATGCGTCGTTCCTGCAGCTTGCGGGAAAGATGCAATTCCATGTTGCCGGTACCTTTAAACTCTTCATATACCACATCATCCAACCTTGATCCAGTGTCTACCAGAGCGGTTGCAATGATGGTAAGCGATCCACCTTCTTCGAGGTTACGGGCTGCGCCAAAGAATCGCTTGGGCGGGTACAATGCTGAAGGATCCATACCACCCGAAAGGGTGCGGCCTGATGGATTTACCACCAGGTTGTAGGCGCGTGCCAGGCGGGTCAGCGAGTCCATTAAGATTACCACATCTCGCCCGATCTCAACCAGCCGCTTAGCGCGCTCTAATGTGATCTCTGCGGTACGCACATGAGCGGTTACGGGTTCATCAAATGTCGAAGCAACTACTTCGGCATCTACAGAGCGATCCATATCGGTAACCTCTTCAGGTCGTTCACCGATCAATGCAATGATGAGATGTACTTCTGGATTTTTTGTGGAGATGGAATTGGCAAGTTGCTTAAGGATAGTGGTTTTACCAGCTTTAGGGGGCGAAACGATCATTCCGCGCTGACCGCGGCCGATGGGGGCGATCAGGTTGATCAAACGGGAGGAAAGAATGGTGCGGTCGGTCTCAAGATCAAACCGTTTATCGGGAAAGATTGGCGTCAGGTTTTCAAAAGAGGTTCTCCCCATTGCTTCTTCTGGAGAAATCCCGTTGACTGTTTCAACCTTGAGCAATCCATAATGTCGTTCAGTCTCACGGGGTGGGCGAACATGCCCTATCACCAGGTCGCCGCTGCGTAATTCATACCTTCGTAATTGCGCCTGAGATACGTAGACATCGTCTGGACCAATTTGGTAGTTGGTGCGCAAAAAGCCGATGCCTTCATTCATGATCTCCAGAACTCCACCGCGAACTTCGAGACCTTCTTTTTCCGCTTCATACTGCCGGATTTTGATCAACAGGTTCTCTTTTTTCAGGCGGTTGGCATTGGGAATTCCCAGCTCTGCGGCTTCTGCGCGCAATTGCTGTAAAGGGGAATTTTCCATTTCAATAATTTTCATGGTTTTATAATCTCACAATTTGGGATAAATTCATATTAGTTTCGAACCATGCCACCCTGGTCAGGTTCGTATCATACGCTTCAAATGTTAACATGGCTTCGGGAAGAATATTTCAAGGCGTCAATAGACACCATTCATGAAATGCTTTCTACAAGTAATCTAAAGTTCCGTCGTTTTGGGGTAAAAAAATTATAGCATGGATTAAATAGAATCGCAAGCGAAAAAATGCGTAAAAAACATGTTCGCCAGAGGATATGATAGTATAGTTATTGCAACTATTACCTTTATGGTTAGAAACTTACAGGTGGGATTTTAATGGTAGACATGTTCAGCGCTGGATTAGCAAAATAATCGAAAAAATCACCCGATGAATATTGTTGCGAGACCTGCAACATCAGGGAGATATGATGATTTTGCGGCAACAATAATTCATGGCCTTTAACAGGCGTGTGAAGTTTTACTCACTCATGAACATTGAGAGGGGATATGAATCCTTCAGAAAAGAAATCAGATAGGCTGGCAGAAATTGAGCAAATGCTTCTGGCTCATCCCGAAGGGTTGAATCAGGCCGATATTGCGCGTAGATTGAATGTACACCGTTCGACCATCAACCGCTACATCGCCAATTTACCTGGCCATATCTATATTGACGATTTTGACCAAAAGAAATGGAAAGTAGACCGGCAGGCATATCTGGTGAATGTGCGTTTCACGCTTGATGAAGCCATGGCTGTACACCTGGCTACTCGCCTGTTGGCAACACGCATGGATAAGCAAAATCCGCACGCTGCTTCGGCGCTGCGCAAATTAGGCAGCGCTTTAGAGCGATTAGCCCCACGGATTAGCTGGCACTTGAAACAATCTGCTGATGCGATGGATGATCCAGAACGTGGGCAGGACCCCAACTTTTTGCGGTCATTAGAGATGATCACCCAGGCATGGTCGCTTCAATATTATGTGCATCTCTGGTATCGCCCTGAAAATGGAGAATTGAAGGAATACGATTTGGCTCCTTATTTTATTGAACCTTATGCGATCGGTCAGTCCATCCATACGATTGGCTGGTCCAGCCCACCGGATGCTTTACGTACTTTCAAGGTGGAGCGGATCGAACGGATCGAGCTAACAAAGGAACCCTATGAGATCCCGGGATCATTCAACCCGGAAGAATTATTGAAAGACGCCTGGGGAATCTGGTACACCGATAAAGAACCAGTTGAAGTGGTATTGAAATTTCAGCAGCGGGTGGCACGGCGGGTGAGGGAAACACGCTGGCATCGTTCAG
>JBDKSY010000137.1:0-1719 GCA_039680395.1 Anaerolineaceae bacterium
TTACAATTTCTAACCTGGGCATGTTCGGTATCCCGCAGTTCAATGCCGTCATCAACCCGCCAGAAAGTGGAATTCTGGCGACAGGTGCAGTAGTTCGTAAACCTGTTGTTGTTGATGAGTATGACACTATTGAAGTTCGCCCGATCATCACCATGACTCTTTCAGGTGATCATCGAGTTGTTGATGGAGCCGTGGCAGCACGCTTCATGAGAGACCTTGTGCAAGCCATCGAGTACCCTGAAATAATGTTATAGGCAAACGGTACATTCATCAATACATTCCTCGCCGTTTGCTGAACCATACGCCAGTTGCTTCATCGTGATTTCTTCATCGTCGCAACTGGCGTATGTTTTTAAGTCGAGAAGAGTGGGTACAATTATAAGTAAGGAAGTTCAGGAGTTGATCAGTATGGAATGGAACAGCCGTTTACGTGTAGTCGCTGCTATAGAGCATCAGGAACCGGATCGAGTTCCTGTGGATCTGGAGCCCTTGTACGATTTTTATCTGGATTTAAAGCAATATCTTGGTTTGAATATTCAGGAAGAAGTAAAACCCAATCTGGCGATGGAAGTCATCCCTCACCCCGATGTAGTGAAAGCGGTGGGAGCAGATATGATCTCTGTCAAACTGGGCAGTGGGAAAACCCCAAAGGAACCTGTGCGTGCTGATGGCCTGGTAGAAGACGCCTGGGGCGCGCTGTTTCGTAAAGTGAACCAGACCAGTGGCAGCTATTGGGAAACCGCTTTTTCTCCCCTGGCAAATGCAACGCTGGATGACCTCAAGCATTATCCCTGGCCTGACCCGGATATCCCAGGAAGATATGAAGATACGGCAGAAAATGCAAAGAATCTCTTCGAAAACACTGACCTGGCACTGATGGGACGCTTCGGCAGCCCTATCGTCGAAACAGCAGTCTATTTAATGGGTTTTGAAAAATGGCTGGTTTGTTCAGCCGAAGCGCCTGATGTGGCGGGATATTTGCTGGATAGGATCACAGATGTCGCGATTGAAATGGATCGTATTGGATTAGAAGCCAGTGCACCGTATTTGCAGATCCTCAAAGTCAGTGGAGAAGACCTGGGTACACAGCGTGGCTTGTTATATTCACCGCGCATGCTGCGATCACTGATCCTGCCCCGGCTGCAACAGCGCTGGCAGGCTGCCCGCGATTACCTGAATACCGTCAATCCTGGCTGCCAAATCATGCTTCATTCTTGTGGCAGCATACGAAAAGTCATTCCAGATCTGATCGCCAGTGGTATTCAAATTCTGGATCCCATCCAACCAAAAGCAGCGGATATGGATTCCGCTGAGTTGAAGCAAGAATTCGGTAAACAATTATCTTTTCACGGTGGGGTAGACATTCAGGAAGTACTGCCCTTTGGCACCAAAGAGGAAGTAGAGCAAGAGGTTTATATGCGCATTCAAGCCCTGGGGCATGGGGGTGGATATATCCTTTGTACTTCTCACTTCATTCAGGCAGATACTCCGCCTGCCAATGTGGTTACCATGTTTGAAGCCGCCCATAAATATGGCGAATATCCGTTGAAGAAAACAAACCTCTTGTAGAGAATAGTGAGTAGCTTTCACAAAAAGAGCATGGAGATATCAAAAAGCTCTATGCTCTTTTTCATATTTGGAATCATCGTTTGATAAAACCAGCATACAAATAAAAGAAGCGAAGAATCTCAAAATTGAGAATCTTCGCTTCTTTTAAGT
>JBDKSY010000138.1:0-2596 GCA_039680395.1 Anaerolineaceae bacterium
AAAATTTCATGACCACATTCAGATTATTCGAAATGATCGAAGCAAAGGCATCCATCATGGAACTAAGAATGTTATTCGAAATGTTGATCATTTCGATCGCCTGCTGGTTCTCTGTGATGACATCCTCCAACAGATCTTCATCTTCTGGATACATGTGAAATATTCTGGTGTTCTGCAGCCGGTTCAGCACCAGTTCGTTTGATTTCAATGCCGTGGTGAAATACACCAGGCTTTTTTGATATTTTAATATCTCCAATATTTCTTTATTCCGAGAAGATATGGTCACCTTGTCTTCGAGGATGTCTACATTCTTATTGATCTCACGCAGATATGTCAGGTATTTATTTGCTGCAGCTAAAAGGATCCGTAAAACGAACCGGATCCGCTTTCCAGTTGACCAGTTTTTTACCTTCCCCAGTGTGAAATCATTTAAAACATCTGCGGGCAGTTTACTGATGGTGATAAAGTAATTCTCATGCAATATCATTCCCAGTGGAATGGTATTGAAGGGAATATCTACAACTTCACCCTGATAATATGGCATTCTCATCAATATGAATAAGGTGCCATCATCTTCACGTTCTGTACGTGATCTTTCATCAAGATCAAGGGGGTATGTAATAAAATCCTGTGGGATACCCAGACCTACCACCTCTTCGATTTCCTCGGTTGTCGGGTCAACCAGGTTGATCCAGCAACCATCTACGGGTTGGCTCAGAATCTGTAGCCCATTTTCAGTGCTTTTGTAAATCGTCAGCATGGGTTCCTCCGTAAAATGGTTTGCAACAAAAAAACCTCGCGAAGGTCTCAAAGGCTCCATATTTCAGGAAAATCATTCCTTTGCCAGGTAATCGCCCGAGCTGCCCGAAAACAAGCTCGGAACTGGGATAAAAACAAACCTTCGCAAGGCTTTACGTCTTGTTGCTATGCTATTTTACCTCTTTTCAAGGTTTATTCATAGTGATTCGTATCAAGAGAAATGTTATCTGGAAAAGATTCCGCAAAAAATAATTTTGACAAATGAATAAATTCCTGATTGATACTAAACCTGAACACGTTATAATAGGTTTTAGTGAGAGA
The DNA here is from genome assembly GCA_039680395.1 of Anaerolineaceae bacterium. Classification (GTDB taxonomy): domain Bacteria; phylum Chloroflexota; class Anaerolineae; order Anaerolineales; family Anaerolineaceae; genus UBA4782. The sequence goes on from JBDKSY010000138.1 coordinate 1,081, forward strand.
GACTTGTTATTATATAAAAATTGAAATGGATTTGGAATAAAATAGAATTTAATTCTTGAATAGAATCACACTGAAGTATTACACTGCTGTACATCCCCCTGTCGCAATCTCAAAGCTCTAGTTATACATTCGTCGAGGATAATGACAGTAAACACCACATCGTGTGGTAGACACGATTTGGTTTTAAACGTATTGGTAACGTTTTCTGACTCATTTTATACCACCCTTACGTTTTTTTGAGCAGAATTCCTGACAGCTACCAATCTATTGGTAAATTAATGATAATGTCGAGGACTTGTTAATGAAATCGAAGTGGATCGAGAGTCTTTTCTTAGTCTTTTTATTTCTTATTGGCATTCTATTGTGGGGAATGCTTCTTAATTGGGGTAATGTTGCGGCCATTCATGATTGGGCAGAGATCAACCTTCCCAGGGTTGCCTTCTTGCAGAATGCAGTTCGTACATTTTCATTCCCATTGCATATGGTTGGAACAGGTGCATTGCGCGGATTAACTGACCGCTTCTTGTCCATTCCTGATGTTATCCTTTCTCCAGATGTTATCTTGCTTAGTTTTCTAAATATTAATACATTCATTCTCATTCACTGGTTGATCTGCTACACCCTGGGCTATTTAGCATTGGTATGGCTATATAAAAAACATAATTTGCAACTGGGGTCCTTATTCTTGCTGTTCATCCTCATCAACTTTAATGGGCATATTGTCAGCCATATCAGTGTTGGTCATCTCACATGGGGAGGTTATTTCCTTTTTCCCTGGCTGATCATCTTCTGTTTGGAACTGAATTCTGTAAAGCGAAGTTGGGTATGGATTTCAGCAGTTTCAATCACGATGTTAATGATCTGGCTATTGGGTTCTTTTCAACAGTATGTATTTGGGCTCATCCTTCTCCTTCTGTTTTGTCTTCTATCATGGCGAAAAGCAGGCACAGTGCTGATTTCAGCTCTTTTCAGTATTTTGCTATCCCTGGGCAGAATTCTTCCATCAATTTTAATTTTTGGAATTGCAGATAATGCTCCTCTTGGTGGCTATCCACTTCTGAGGTTCATGTGGAGTTCTGCGGTCTCCTCAAGGACGATTGATAACTGGCTTCCCTTTATGAATTTTCAAAGCCCCCTGGGATGGTGGGAGTTCAATATATATATTGGAAAATTAGGAATGCTGGTTCTAGTAATTCTCGGAGGGCTATGGGTCTTGCAGCAATTCCTCGAAAAACGATTTTCAGCTTTCTGGTTACCTGTTTTGGGACTTTTTTACCTGTCAATCAGGAATAATTATGCAAATTTACTGAGCTGGATGCCTTTATTTGCTGGAGTTAGAGTATATACTCGCATGATCATCCTTCCCATGCTGATCATTGCCATAATTGGATCAATTGCCTTTGAAAAACTCAAAGAAAAGTTACCAAAGATCGGGAAAACCATTGCTTCACTCATCCCCTGGCTGCTTGGAGGATGGTTTGCTTACGATCTGATCCACTGGGCTTTTCAATGGGAT
>JBDKSY010000139.1:0-8481 GCA_039680395.1 Anaerolineaceae bacterium
TTGCCAGGCGGTCAAAGCACAGGCAAGAGCATTCAATTCTGCTGGATGATATATCTGTTCAAGAGGTAAATTGCCATGCAAGATCTTAAAACGGGTGATCTCTTCGAGGAATTGCATTGGGTCTGCGACTGGTATATCTTGCTCGTATAAAAGCAATTGACGCTGCAGACGTCCTTCCAGTGTTTCAGCCGGATATGGTTTCATTCCACATAATCCGGTGAACACTGCATCTGCTTGTGTTTCAAAGAATTGACGCAGTTGAGGTTCTCCATCAATAAATGGCTCAAAACCCAGACTTAACACCTGTTCATAAAAGGTAAATCCATGGCGTACCCAGGCGGGGCAGGTCTGTGACGTGCTGCCAAATAGTTCAACCTCGATCCCATGCTGTTGAAAAATTTCATCAACACTGCGCAGGTATTTTTTCGTAGTTTTCTTGTTCTGGGTTTGCTTACGCATAGCCGGTTTTTGCGGCGCACTGATGGCGATGCATCCCTGGCTAAGCCCAGCCAGATAGGCTATCACATCCTTCATGTTGCCCTGACCAACTGCCAGCAATTCTTTTTCATCATTGAGCGCAGCGAAAGCAAAACCCGGGATGCTGCTGCTCACCGTCACGCCAATGAAAACTTCGCTTTTTTCCATTTCCAAAGTTTAGCAAAATACCAGTCAGTATGCAAATCATCCCATCCAGTTTTGACAATCTTTTCTGGTTCGACTATACTAATTTTGCCGGTATCATCACTCTGGCAAGATTGTAGTTCTTTCTAAAACTCCACAGGAGGAAATGCAATGACTGATGAAAGTACGTTCAAGCTAACTTATTCCACCATGTTCAATCCGCCAGAAATTTTACACACCCGGTTTTCTGAAACCGTCGCCAGTGTAAAAGCCAAATTGGGCAAAGAACATGGCATGTTTATTAATGGCAAAGAAGTCTTTGCTGCTGATAAATTTGAAGACCGGACTCCCGTTGATACTTCGCAAGTGCTTGGGATTTTCCAAAAAGGGACCGCGGAGCACGCTAATGCAGCAATAGCTGCTGCCCGAAGAGCGTTTCCTGGTTGGAAGAAAACCCCCTGGGAGAAACGTATTGAATATGTCCGCAAGGCAGCCGATCTGATGGATCAACGAATCTTTGAAATGGGTGCGGTCATGGCAATGGAAGTCGGCAAGATCCGCACGGAAAGCCTTGGCGATGTGGCTGAGACGGCTGATCTATTACGATATGCCTGCGAGCAAATGGAAAAGAATGCCGGGTATACCGTGGCTATGAAACAGGATCCCCTGGTGGGGTTTACCAGTACCAATACTTCTGTGCTGAAACCGTATGGTGTATGGCTCATCATCAGTCCTTTTAATTTCCCTGGTGCACTTACCGGTGGTCCAACTGCAGCTGCATTGGTAGCTGGAAATACGGTCGTGTTCAAACCCGCTACCGATACTCCCTGGATCCCACGATTGATCGCTGAATGCCTGCGCGATGCCGGGATACCCGATGGTGTCTTTAATTATGTGACAGGTCCTGGCAGTTCGCTGGGTCAGGCATTGATTGATAATCCTGATGTGAATGGTGTGACATTTACCGGTTCTCTTGATGTAGGCATGAGGATCTATCGCGATTATGCAAAAGGAGAATGGGTACGACCTGTGATTTTGGAACTGGGCGGCAAAAACCCCGCGATCGTTTCAAAGAATGCCAACCTGGATGATGCCGCCCTGGGAATCATGCGTTCATCTTTTGGGCTGCAAGGGCAGAAATGTTCAGCCTGTTCACGGGTATTTGTCGAGGAAGCAGTCTATGCTGACTTGATGGAGCGCCTGGTTGCCCTAACGAACAAGATCAAGATCGGCGACCCCCTGGAGAGAGATGTGTATATGGGTCCAGTGATCAACAAAGGTGCCTATCAAGATTTCCAAAAATTCTGCGAAGAAGCGAGCCAGGCGGGTGGTAAGTTCCTGACGGGTGGAAAGGTTTTGACCGATGGCGATCACGCAAAGGGTTATTTTTGCACTCCCACCATCATTGCAGACCTACCCGAATCACATCACCTGTGGAAACAAGAAATGTTTGTTCCAATCGTGACAGTGGCTGCTGTAAAGAACCTGGATGAGGCCATGCGACGTGCAAATGATGTGGCGTATGGGCTTACTGCCGGCTTTTATGGTACTCTCGAAGAAGTAGAGTGGTTCTTCGATAATATTGAAGCGGGTGTGGCATACGCCAACCGTCCGCAAGGCGTAACAACAGGTGCCTGGCCAGGTTACCAGCCTTTTGGTGGATGGAAAGGCAGTGGAGCCAGTGGCAAGAATTCCGGCGGTGTGTATTATCTGCCACTCTATATGCATGAGCAGATCCATACACAGATCTGGAAATAAGTCGAGACAAGAATTATGGCGAGACGTTTTGGAAGCTTCTTGATCCTGGCCGGATTGGGTTTATGTGCTCTTTTTTACTTCTCCATCCGATCAGAAAAAATGGACGTCCCGCTTCTTATAGGCGGGTTGGCGTGTTTCGCAATTGGATTGGTGATACGCCAACTAACCAAACCTGCTCCCGTGGATAGCGGACGTTTTCGCATCCTGCGGCGGAATCATGACAATAACGATCACGAGGAAGATTCATGACCAAATTGATGTCTTTGCGGGACGCAATTCAAAAATATGTTAAAGATGGTGACTGCGTATACGCGGCAGGTTTTACCCATCTGATACCCTTTGCTGCCGGGCATGAGATCATCCGGCAAGGCTTGAAAGACCTGACTCTGGCGCGTGCCACTCCTGACTTGATCTACGACCAGATGGTGGCAGCAGGTTGTGCCCGAAAGGTCATCTTTTCATATTTGGGCAACCCTGGTGTGGGTTCTCTACGCATCATCCGTTCTGCTATTGAATCAGGAGCTCTGGAGTTTGAAGAATATTCACACTTTGGTATGATCTCGAGGTTGCAGGCTGGTGCAGCCGGGCTGCCTTTCATCCCAATGAATCAAACCGCTGCCTGCGACCTGGAAAGCAGTAATCCTAATTATCGCCGGGTGAGCGATCCGTACGGTGGAAAAGATGTGGTGGTGCTGCCGCCTCTCCACCCGGATGTTGCCATCGTTCATGTTCAAAGAGCGAATGAAGAAGGGTATTCACACATCTGGGGGATCCTGGGGGAGCAAAAGGAAGCTGCATTTGCTGCCCGGCATGTGATCGTCACGGCTGAAGAAATTGTCCCGGATGAGATCATTCGTTCTGACCCCAACCGCACACTCATCCCTGGCTTCATCGTAGATGCGGTTTGTCAGGTGCCTTATTGCTCTCATCCCTCTTATACCCAGGGGTATTATGACCGGGATAACAACTTCTATCTGGCATGGGACAAGATCAGTGAAGATCAGGATGAGGTGAAGCGTTACCTGGATGATTGGGTATATGGTGTTGAAAATCGTCAGCAATACTGGGAAAAACTGGGGAAAGATGTTCAAGACCGGCTCAAAGTAAGACCCCATTTGAGCTATCCTGTTGATTACGGAGCGTACTAGCCATGGAATACACTGCAAATGAATTAATGATCGTCAATGCTGCACGGCTTCTGCGCGATGGTGATACCGTTTTTGTGGGGGTAGGCGTTCCCAACCTGGCATGCAACCTGGCACGACGCACTCATGCTCCCAATCTGTTAATGATCTATGAAGCGGGGGTGGTTGGCGCCCGACCTGAAAGACTGCCATTATCCATTGGCGACCCAACCCTGGTAACTGGTTCTGCACTGGTTTGTAGCATGTATGATATATTTTCTCTCTACCTGCAGCGCGGGAATGTGGATGTCGGTTTTTTGGGCGGCGCACAAATTGATAAATATGGAAATATCAATGCTACCGTGATCGGCCCATATGACCATCCGAAAGTACGCCTTCCGGGGTCGGGAGGTTCGATGGAAATTGCTGCCTGGGCGAATCGCTGCTATATCATGACACCTCACCAGAAGCGACGTTTCCCTGAAAAAGTGGATTTCTGCACTTCTGCTGGATTCATTCATGGGCAGGGAGAAAGACAGGCAGCCGGGTTACGTGGAAAAGGCCCACAGGCGATTGTCACAGATTTGGGCATCATGGAACCGGATGCCACCGGAGAATTGATCATTACCGCTTTACACCCTGGTATTCAAATCCAGCAGATGAAGGATAATACAGGCTGGGATCTCAAAGCTGCCAGCGAGATCAGGGTGACTGAACTCCCGAATGAACAAGAACTGCGGATCTTACGAGAGGAGTTGGATCCGCAAGGAATTTATAGATAACAGGAATTTTGAATGGTAGAAACAGGCGAAAAAGTTGAATTATTGGTCACCGTTCCCTTACCGGAGGAGGAGTTGGAGCAAATACGCCAGCTCTCTCCCCGCTTGAGGATCACACCATTCTATTCGCGAAAAATCGAAGAAATCCCTTCGGAATTTTGGAGCAGAGCAGAGATACTGTATACTGATTCGGTGTTGCCGACTTTGGAAATGGCTCCCAATTTAAAAATGATCCAGTTTCATTGGGCAGGGCTCGATCAAAGCGCTGAAGCGATAGTTCTCTCTACTCAGGGCGTTCAGGTAGCTACATCGAGTGGGGTAGCCACATCACAAATTGCAGAATATGTGGTGATGATGATGCTTGCCCTCGGTCATCGCCTGCCAGAAATGATCCAGTTACAATCAAAAGGCGAATGGATACGGAACCGTTGGGAAAAACTGGTACCCAGGGAATTGCGCGGCAGTACTGTAGGAATTGTAGGATATGGGAGTATTGGGAGGGAGATTGCCCGTCAACTTCATCCATTTGGTGTTCAAATTCTGGCAGCAAAACGAAATGTAATGCGACCAATGGACAGTGGATATACCCAGGAAGGGTTGGGAGATCCGGAAGGAAATTACTTTCAACGACTTTATCCCATACAGGCACTTGCCTCGATGCTAAAGGTATGTGATTTTGTGGTGATATGTTTGCCGCTTACTGAACAAACGAAAAACCTTGTTAACGATGAAATGCTTCGGTCTATGAAACCAGAGGCGTATCTGGTTGACATTGGTAGAGGAGGCATAATTGACGAAGGTGCGCTGCTTGCAGCACTTCAGGAGCATCGCCTGGCAGGCGCAGCATTGGACGTTTTTGCGGAAGAACCTCTTCCTGCACAAAGCCCATTCTGGCATCTACCCAATGTGTTCATCACTCCTCATGTAGCGGGGATCAGTGCGCAATATCGGAAGCGTGCTGTAGAATTATTGGTGGAAAATGTAGACCGGTATTTAAATGGACTACCCATCCTTAATGTATTTCATCCAGAAGAGGGTTATTGATCATGCAACGAAATATTCAATATGTATTATTTGACCTGGGAAACACACTTCTTCGATATGATGCTCCCTGGCCTGGCTCGCTTGAAGAAGCCATTTCTGCACTGACAAATTATCTCGTTGAGAATGGCATAGTGCAGCAGGCAGATGAATTTCACAATGCATTTCGAGCCAAATTAGAGCAATACTATACCGGTCGAGATGAGGATAACACCGAATATACCTCACTGGATTCACTGAATGATCTGCTTCATGAATTCGGCATTGACCATGTTTCATTTCTACATTTACGGGGAGCATTGGATGCGATGTATGCAGTTTCGCAATCCTACTGGGATGCCGAGGATGATGCCGTTTCCACATTGAAACAATTGCAGGCAAGCGGTTACCGGTTGGGTCTGGTGACGAATGCAAGCGATAGTGCAGATGTCAATACACTGGTGGATAAAGCAAAGATCCGCAGCTTTTTTGATGTGATCGCTATTTCTGCTGATGTTGGATTGCGAAAACCTCACCCGCGCATGTTCAGCACTGCGCTTGATTTCTGGAAAGCTGATCCCAGTCAGGCTGTAATGATTGGTGACTTGCTATCTGCTGATATTCTGGGTGCAAACCAGTATGGCATTGCCAGTATCTGGATCACGCGCAGAGCCAGCAAATCTGCCAACCAACCATTCATGGACAGCGTCAAACCCGATGCTGTTGTGGAGCGACTGGAAGAAATTCCTCCTTTGCTCTCAACATGGAAGATGGGTCTCCAGTGATCATGTTGTATTCCCAATCTGGCATCGAGTAAACATATGGACCTTTTTGATCACGCCTTACAGGAAAGAATGGAGAGGGAAGCTCCTCTGGCGGAGAGAATGCGACCGCGCAATCTCGAAGAAGTAGTGGGACAGGAGCATTTGATCTCTCCAGGAAAACCATTAAGACGGGCAATTGAAGGTGACCGCCTGTTTTCTTCCATTATCTTTTTTGGCCCACCCGGGACAGGGAAAACCACCCTGGCAAGATTGATCGCTTCATACACCAAAGCTCATTTCGAAAGTATGTCTGCAGTGCTGGCAGGGGTGGCAGAACTGCGCAGAGTGATCCATGAAGCTCAGGAACGGCGGAAGTTATATCAGCGCCGTACCATTTTATTCATTGATGAAGTGCACCGCTGGAATAAAGCACAGCAGGATGCCCTGCTCCCTCACGTAGAAAGCGGATTGATCACATTGATCGGTGCAACCACTGGAAACCCCTATTTCGATGTGATCGCGCCGCTGGTATCTCGTTCCCGTATTTTTGAATTGAAGCCCCTAAATGAAGAGCAGCTTGCCACGCTGCTGGAGCGCGCTTTACAGGACCCTGTGCATGGGTATGGCAACCAAAAGGTGAAGCTGGATGAGGAAGCAAAAGGTCATCTCATCCGTTTATCGGGAGGGGATGCCCGTAACTTGTTCAATGCTTTAGAGTTGGCAGTAGACAGTACTCCCAGTGATCAAGAAGGTGTGATAGCTATTACCCTGCAAGTAGTAGAAGAAACCGTGCAGCGGCGTTCGGTGGTGTATGACAAAGATGGGGATGCACACTACGACACCATTTCTGCGTTCATCAAATCCGTGCGAGGTTCTGACCCCGATGCGGCGTTGTACTGGCTGGCAAAGATGATCATTGCTGGAGAAGATCCCCGGTTTATCATCCGCCGGCTGATCGTGCTGGCTTCTGAAGATATCGGATTGGCTGATCCACAGGGGATGGTGGTGGCATCTGCAGCTGCACAGTCGTTTGAATACATTGGACTGCCCGAAGGAGTCTATCCCATAGCTGAAGCAACCATTTATCTGGCAACTGCTCCGAAATCGAACAGCGTTGGTGGGTACTATAAAGCTGCTGGCTTGATCGAGGAGAAGGGCATTTCTCCAGTACCAGCCCATTTAATGGATAGCAATCGAGATAAACGAGGGCTGGGGCATGGGGAGGGGTATCAGTACCCACATAACTATAAAGGGCATTTCACTCCACAGCAATATTTACCTGACCAGGTAGAGGGAACGAGATTTTTCGAGCCATCTGAAGAAGGGTATGAACAGGAAATTGCGATCCGTCTGGCTGACTGGCGAAAGAAAAAGGAGGCCTGGATACAAGAGCGAATGCAAAACATCAAAAAGAAACCTGGAGAGAAGTAAATGACAGTACTTTTATTGATACGGCACGGGGAAACAGATTGGGTCGGAAAAAGATTACAGGGGCGATTACCGGGGATTGACCTGAACGAAACGGGGAAAAGGCAGGCACAAGAAGTTGCGAATGCACTCGAAGTACTTCCCATCAAGGCGATCTATTCTTCGCCTATTGAACGAGCGATGCAAACGGCGCAACCCCTGGCAGACCGAAAAGGGTTAATGGTAGAAATTCATCCGGGTCTGATTGAGATGGATTATGGTACTTTTGCTGGAAAAACATTCAAGCAGTTGTGGCGCATGAATGCATGGAAGAAAATGATCCATCCTGATAATACCGATCCTTTCCCAGGTGGAGATTCAATTGCGACAGCCAACAATAGGGTATTGAAAGCGGTGGGTGATATTGCCAATCGCTGGCAGGAAAGAGACCTGATTGCATGTTTTACCCACGCTGACCAGGTACGCCTTACGTTGGCACATTACCTGAAAATGCCAGAAGGTGAATTTCATCGTTTAGAAACAAATACCTGTTCAGTTTCAGTAATAAAAATTTGGGAAGATAAAGCACTGGTAGTTCAGATGAATCAGATTGTTTCGCAGCAGAGTTGGGTGGAATATTTAACAACAATGAGAAGGTAGAGCGTAAAATTATTTGGAAAGATAGTGGGATAGTTTCCATTTTTTATCAACCAGCAAAGAGAACTTCTTGATTGAAGAATCCATGGAGGTGAACAATGAAATTGCATCAGCATATTCAAAGTGTGTTGTGTCTGCTCATATTGATTTCTGGCATTTTCCTTCTCAATGGGTGCTCTCCTCAATCCATTACTCTTCAGGAAGATATGATACGGCTTGTGAAAAATGGAGAACTGCCCAGGCAAATGCTGAACGATATTAGCTATCAGGTGCGTGAAAAAATTGAACAGGATACGCATAGCAGTTTTGCCCTGGATATGGATACGTATGAAGATCGTCTCACCTATTGGG
>JBDKSY010000140.1:0-2409 GCA_039680395.1 Anaerolineaceae bacterium
GTACAGGCTGACAGTACTAAACTCAATACAATAATGAGAGGGAAAATCAGTTTTATTAAACGAGCGTGGTGCATATCAGAACCTCCTAAATAATTTGAGCACATGGTTGTTTGCATTAAATTCTGAAACACCTAAAATATTTACCCAAAAACAGAAGAATTCGCGACCACCTCCTTTGTGGCAAACTACCGAGATCTATTAGTTTCAAGAGATCCTTGCTTGCTATCAATTATTTCGTAAAGCTAGCTCTTCAAGACCTCTCTTCACCATCACTCCGATTATTTTTCTTCGATATGTATCAGTTGATCGGATATCGGTAATTGGATGGCATCCCTCGGCAGTCATCTGACTGGCTTGCAAAATTGTTTCACCATTAAGTTTTTTATGGATAAGAAATTGTTCTGTTGCAGCTACGCGAATTACTGTTGGTGCTACAGCACCTAAAGCAATTGCACAATCCTGAACGATTCCACCCATCAAGGATAATTGCATTGCAACAGATGCTTTTGCAATGAACATCCCTTTGCGCTGTCCAATTTTATGGAAATAACCTTTCGAATTTACTGTAGGAATATCGAAACGGATTTCACTGATAATTTCATCCGTTTGACGAACGGTCTTTCCCGGGCCCTTGAAGAATTCGAGGATGGGGACCCAACGATCACCTTCTATGTTTAACAGATGAACATCTGCATTGAGTACGAATAAAGAAGGTATGCTATCACCCGCTGGAGAACCATTCCCCAGATTCCCTCCTAATGTTCCCCGGCTACGGATTTGTGCGGAGCCGACTGCCCTTGCTGCCTGTACCAGGACACTGGCACGCTCGATCAATGTTGGATCATTGATGATTTCATAATATGTTGTGAGTGCACCAATTGATATAACACCCTGAGAAGTATTTATTCCGCGCAATTCTTTGAGAGAACTGATGTCAATGACTACTTCTGGATTAATGAGACCTTTTCTCATTTGAATGATCAGGTCAGTTCCACCTGCAAATATTTTTGCGCGTTCTTTAAAGGTTGCTATCTGTTCAAGTGCTTCATTGAGTTTTTTAGGCTGGATATACTGTGATATCATTGGTCGCTTTCTCCAGGCACTGCTTCCATCGCCACCACATAACCTCGAATTGCATCAACAATTTTCTGATACCCTGTACAACGACATAGATTTCCAGCAATAGCTTCACGGATCTCATCGTCTGAAGGATGCTCGTTTTTTGATAATAAAGCTACGGCTGACATGATCATGCCTGGGGTGCAAAACCCACATTGTACAGCTCCAAACTTAACAAAATTCTGCTGGATCTGTGCCAATTCAGGAATGGCTTCAACACCCTCAATTGTCAGAACTTCTGAACCATCCAATTGTGGAGCTAATACCAGGCAGGAATTCACCGGCAATCCATTCATAATTACCGTACAGGCACCGCATTCACCATCGTTGCATCCGATTTTGGTTCCGCGTAAACCGAGGTGATCACGAAGGATCTCTGCCAGACTGGTATAAGGATTCACGAGTACTTTTACCTTCATGCCGTTCACAGTAAAACGCACATTCCAGAATTGATCTTGTGGTTTAGGCTCTTCGATCTCCATGAGTAAAAAGTTTCCTCACATTCTCAATTGATTATTATTTTTCTTCCAGGGCTTCGATTATTCTTTCTGGAGTCACAGGGAGGTTAGTGAATCGAATTCCAATCGCATCCTCTATGGCACTAATGATCGCAGGTGCTGTCGGTAATGGAGCCAGTTCAGCAATTCCTTTTGCCCCATACGGACCGGTTTCTTCAGGTATTTCGATAGGAAGAACTTCAATTCTTGGCATATCTGGGGCAGTTGGAACCGGGTAGGTAACCAGGTCAGCGTTTTGTATCTTTCCATCCTTCACGATAAGTTTTTCCATGAGAGCATATCCCAAGCCCATGGCAATGCCTCCTTCAAATTGACCAGTCAACCCATCTCGAAATATCACCCTTCCGACATCTGGGATTGCCACAATGCGTTCAACCTTCACCTCGCCCGTTTCGATGTCCACTGCAACCTGGGCGATTTGAACATTGCTTGCATAAAGTACATGAGGATTGGAAACTGCAGCTCCTTTTACTGGAAGCTCTGAATATGCCACCCGCTTTACAGATGATGCAGAAATTGGCTCTTCGGCAAATTTAGCAACCTCAGAAAGAGGAAGCGATCTCTCCTTCTGGTTATAAATTACTTTATTACCATCCAATTCGATCAGGGACGGATCTACATGGAAAATTTCAGCCGCGATTTCAAGGATCTTTTTACGTAATTCCTGGGCAGCCTCAACCACAGCACGACCAACAGTATAAGTAGTTCGAGAAGCGGCTGTTGTGCCACAATTTGATTCATCCTTCGTATCAGCAGCAATTACGTCAACAAT
>JBDKSY010000141.1:0-2762 GCA_039680395.1 Anaerolineaceae bacterium
TGCTCGAGATCAAACCCATCCGGTCAGCCAATTTTCTACCTGCTCTGATATTGGCTCCCTTGTTCGTTGCCATATTAAGCTGGCTCAAGATCAGCTTTCCTTAACCGGTAAGTTTTCAAAACGATAAGGAACCTTCAGAGGTAAGTAGAAGGTTGTTATGAAGAGTGGATTTACTGGTTTGTAGAACAACCTGAAGAAAATGGAAGAACCGGCTGAGAATTGTTAATTATGCTCAGCCGGTTTTGTATGTACACTGTTCTTTATTGCTATGAATTGTTTTTCTGCGCAAGGTATTCGCTTTTAAGGATACGCATCATTACAAAGTCACTGAATTCTCCACTCCAATAGTACCCCTGTTCCTGAATGCCTTCTTTCTTGAAGCCGACTTTTTCGTAGAAGTCCAGCGCAGCTTTATTTAAACCAACCACACCAATCGAAATACGGTTCATGTTATAGTGATGAAAAGCAAGATCGAACATCAGACGGATAGTATCTGTACCATAGCCTTTCCCTTGATCGGCTGGGTCGGGAATGATGATCGTCAGATCGGTGCAAAACCATTCAGGCCACATGCGCAGTAAACCTGTTTCTCCGATGATCCTTCCGCTTTTCTCTGTGATCGTGTACCAATCTCTGTCAGGTACCTCTTTATGGATGGATGTTATTTCTTGTTCTACCGTGGTTGGCGTGGTAAATCCGCATTTGAACATGATATCCGGTTCGTTGTACCAATGTGCGAAAAACTCTGCATCTTCATCTCGTGGTTCTCTGAGAATGACTTTTTCACCTGTAATTTCTTTTTTCATTCCAATATATCCCTCCATGATCCTGGTATGCTGTTTTGCAATTGTGTGCTTCACTCCGAGCGGGCAAGAGCATATTAGCGTACTGCAACCTCATTGGTTGCAGTACTGTAAATAGAATCCGTTAATAGAAAATTGAACCTTTTTTCTGTTCAAGCTGCCTATTTTAAAGCATCTATGATAGCCTGCTCCAGATCAACCTGACCATATGTTTTGCCATTGATCAAGAAAGAAGGTGTTCCAGTAACACCGTTGGCTTCGCCATACTGCATGTCTTCTGTAAGCTTTTTTTCATAGGTCTTATTTTCAAGGCAGGTCGTAAAGGTTTTCTTATCCAGTCCCAATTTATCAGCGTAGTTTATCAGGTTTTCATTTGAGTATGGATCGGCTTTACCAAGACTTGCGTTATAAAAAGCTATCTGCTTGTACTCCCAATATTTTCCCTGGTCCATTGCGCAATAAGCCGCTTGAGCAGCGGTATAGGAGGTGGCATCCAGGAAAGCAAATGAATAAGAGACGATATATACTTTACCTGTTTCGACATAATTTTTAATAATGGTGTCTTCCAGGTTCAAAGCATAATCAAGGCAGTGGCTGCAATTGAAATCATAGAACTCTTCAATCTTCAAAGGAGCGTCAGGATCACCTATGGCATTCTTATTTTCCTGCGGAAAATTCATATTTTCTGGAAGGGAAATGGCTTTCAGGTTATCTTTTGGAAGATTTGGAATAATTAATATGGCAGCAATCACCAAGGAAACGACAGCAATCGCGCAAATAATGATAATGCGATTGCGCTGTTCTTCTTTTCGACGTTTGGCTCGTATTTCTGCTCTCTTGCTCTTATTTCGTTTTTGCCCGGACTGCGGGCGTGCAGGACCAACGTTGCCTGTCGTGCTCATATTTCTACTCCTTGTCAACAATATTGTGTGTGATTTTGCCATAAAGGAAAAGGTTTGTCCAGTGGCTTTATGACAACGTTTGATTTATACAGAAGAATGTGAAAATTTCCTTAACCAGGCAAATTTCGCCGAAAAATTGGGAAGGTTTCTCCTGTCAAATGGAATCCCAGTTTTTGATAAAGGTGTAATGATGCAAGGTTGCTTTGCTGCGTATTTACTGTGATGCTGGGTATCGTAGAACGCTGAAAGAAAGCAAGTAAGTCCTGAACAAGTGAATATCCGATGCCATGCCCCTGGAACTCAGGGAGGACTGCCAACCTGGCCAGATGCGCACTGAATGGATTACCCGTACTGAGTTGATATCCTATGATCTTCTCTTTATGGATAGCCACACTGGTATATTTTGATGATTTCATGGCATGCTTAAGTTCATCTTCTGAAATCTGCCAGATAAGTTCAAAAGCCCGGTTATCCACAGCCAGTACCTCATCAAAATCCCCTTCGCGAACCGGTCGGATGGTTATTCCATTCGTAGTAAAACCTTCTTCATTTGCAATGTTTCGCTCTAGTACCACAATATCCTGATAATGCTCAAATTGTGATCCGAGCAATAGTTTTCCAAACCATGAAGATAAGCCAATGGCAGCTATCGAAACGGTTTGTTCTTGAAACGATTCAATACATTTTTCCAAAAGGACTTTCCAGGCTTCTTCCACACTCATGTAATCTGAACAGGCAAACAAACGGATCCATGCCACTCCGGGCGGGTCGGGAGGAATGGCAAGTGTCGCCAGAACACGATAAGTATTTTCAAGCAGCCAGAAAGGTTCATGACCTATCCATTCGAGTGGTTGGTGCCAATCGAGATGACGGTGAACGTAATGGCTGTTTTGGATGAGATTAAGCAGGCTGGCATTATCGCGCATGGTTGCGCTACGCGGGAATCTGGTGTGAGAGCCAGAAAGGAGAAAATCAAGTGGATTGGTCAATCCTTATCCTCCTTTTTAAAGAGGATGGAAAGCAGTTTCTTTAAGGATTTCTCTTTTGCATTGTCAGG
>JBDKSY010000142.1:0-5656 GCA_039680395.1 Anaerolineaceae bacterium
AAGATCGAATACGGCTCGGAAGGAGAACTTAAGAAATCAGCGGTGTTAATTCCATTGATCTGGGAGAAAAATCAATGGGAAATTCTGTTTACAAGAAGAAGCAACCATGTTCAAGACCATAAAGGGCAGGTATCTTTTCCTGGGGGAATGACGGAAGAGGAAGATGCTACGATTGTCAGTACTGCATTGCGAGAAGCAAAAGAAGAGATCAATCTGGATATAAGTGATGCACATGTTATTGGTTTTTTACCGGATTATGAAACTAACAGTAAATTCAAGATCACGCCAGTTGTTGCGGTGATCAGAAATTCTTCAAAAATTCGACCTTGTACCAATGAAGTTACCCATATTTTTACAATACCGATAATTTTCCTTGCAGATGAAAAAAACTACACAACCAAAATGTGGAAACGATCAGATGGAAAAAGTGTTCCTGTTCTCTATTACTCAGAATATGAAGGAGAACTGTTATGGGGGATCACCGCACGGATCACCAATGATCTTCTGACCAGGATTAAAAAATAAAGCAGCGAAAAAATCGCTGCCTTATTCATGAACAATCGAATTTCGTTACTCTTCGACTTCTTCTTTCTTGCCTTTTTCGATTACTTCAGGTTCAGCTTCCGCGCCTTCGACTACAGGAAGTTCTTCTTCAGTGGATGCTGTAACCATGACGATCATCTCTTCTGCATCTTCAAGAATGGTTACATTTTCATTGAAGCTAATGTCACGTACGTAAATACCATCGCCAATTTTTTTCAATCGTGAAATATCAATGATCAGACGTTCGGGTAGATTTTGTGGCAAGCATTCGACTTCTACTTCATCCAGACCAGTCAAGACAACGCCATTGAAGTCTTTTACTGCTGAAGAAATACCAGTAATTTCGACACTTACATTCGCACGAATCTTCTCAGTAAGGCTTACTACCTGGAAATCAACGTGGATCAGACGGTTGTGAATGTAATCACGCTGTCGGTCACGAACAAGGGAGGCATGTTCCTTCCCATCGAGAACAAGAGTGATCAGACTTGAAGAGGTCAAGCCAGATAAGGCTTTCGTTGTTTCCTTCAAATCCAGAACAATTGGGGTTGGTTCGAAATTGTGTCCATAAATAACAGCGGGCAGTTTACCAGCTCGACGCAATGCACTAACCTGTTTTCCAATGACACTGCGACGTTCGGTTTGCAGTACTACTTTTTCCATTTTTTCCATCCTTCGAGCGCCTCTCACCATAAGAATATGGTTACCTTCGCTCATGCAGATTCGGCTTCCGCCGTGGGATTAACAGCACTGGAGTATATCCTGCATTGACAGATATGTCAAATGTGCTTATAGATTGATGTATGGCTAACCTCACAAAAAGTTTTTTTCTTCTGTCACTACTCTATCCAATCCATTGATTTCTGCACCGCTTTTTTCCAGAACTTGTACATGGATTTGCGTTTTTCATCGGACATATCAGGAGACCAGGTATGATCAATGCTCCAATTCGCACGCAGATCATCAAAGGTTTCCCAATAATGGACTTGCAGACCGGCTGCGTAAGCTGCACCAAGAGCTGTTGTTTCTGTAATGGCGGGACGGAGAACTGGCACATTAAGAATATCAGCTTGGAATTGCATCAATAACTGGTTACGCACCATACCACCATCAACGCGAAGAGTTGTCAACTTAACTCCGGAGTCGGTTTCCATTGCTTCCAGGACTTCGCGAGTTTGATAAGCGGTGGCTTCGAGTACTGCCCGGGCGATATGTCCTTTATTGACAAACCGGGTAAGGCCGGCAATGATGCCTCGCGCATCGCTTCTCCAATAAGGGGCAAAAAGGCCTGAAAAAGCAGGTACAAAATAGATCCCACCATTATCTGCGACCGTTTCTGCAAGTGCTTCAACATCTTCAGATTTTTCGATGAATTTAAGGTTATCTCGTAGCCATTGGACGAGAGCTCCGGTAATCGCAATTGACCCTTCCAGACAATATACAGCAGGAACGCTGCCAATCTTATACCCAACCGTTGTTAAAAGACCTGATTTACTTGGAACAGGTTGGATACCTGTGTTCATCAGCATGAAACATCCAGTACCATATGTGTTTTTCGCTTCACCCGGATCAAAGCAGGTTTGCCCAAACAAGGCTGCCTGTTGATCGCCTAAAACACCTGTAATGGGAACTCCATTTAATGTTTCCTTACAGATACCAAAATTTGATGATGAAGGTAGGATTTCTGGAAGCATCGAGATGGGAATACTTAATTCTGAACAGATTTCTGCATCCCAGTTTAAAGTATCAAGATCCATAAGAAGAGTTCGTGAAGCGTTGGTGACATCGGTCACGTGTCTGCCACCATGTATGCCCCCCGTGAGGTTCCAAATAAGCCAGGTGTCCATGTTGCCAAAGATCGCGTCACCAGATTGTGCTTCATTTTGCAAACCGGGTACATTTTCTAAAAGCCAATGAATTTTCGGACCGGAAAAATATGTAGCCAGGGGCAAGCCAGTTTTGCTTCGAAAACGATTTTGTCCTCCCTTTTGTGCCAGATGATTGCAAATGCCATCTGTACGGGTATCTTGCCAGACAATAGCATTTCCGTATGGTTTGCCCGTCTTTCGATTCCAGACGAGCGTGGTTTCTCTCTGGTTTGTAATTCCAATAGCTGATATATCTTTTGATTCAAGGTTAGCTTTGATCAGGGCTCCGTGAATCACCTGTACAGTATTAATCCAGATTTCTTGAGGGTCATGTTCCACCCAACCAGGTTGAGGGTAGATCTGAGAATGCTCTTTTTGATCAGAAGCGATGATCATGCCGGCATGATCGAATAGAATGCATCGTGTACTGGTAGTACCCTGGTCAATTGCAGCAATGAATGTTTTCATAATTCCTCACTGTGTGTGATAATAATATATTGTATAACAACTGCGAAAAGTAAATGGCCAAGATTCTGTAAGAAAATTTGTGATAAAACTTTATGGCAAAAGATGGGTATGAAATGTATACGATTTTGGTAACTGGTTGTGCAGGATTTATCGGTTCAAATTTCATTCGATATGTCCTGGAAAATGAAAAAGATGTTCGGGTAGTGAATTTGGATGCATTGACTTACGCCGGTAACCTGGAAAGTCTTGAGAATCTACCTGATCCTAAAAGACATATTTTCATTCAGGGTGGAATCGAAGATATGGATTTTGTTACACGGTTGCTAAGAGAATATAAGATAACGAAAATTATTCATTTTGCTGCTGAGACACATGTAGACCGATCCATCGTTGACCCTGAGCTGTTCATGCGAACAAACGTGACCGGTACTTACAGGCTACTGATGGCTGCACTGAAGTATTGGGAAGAGAGCAATATCCTTGATGATGGTATCGTGCGCTTTCATCACATTTCAACGGATGAAGTGTTTGGCGCATTGAATAAAAACGATTCTCCGTTTGATGAAAATACACCTTATCAACCGAATTCTCCGTATTCTGCTTCAAAAGCAGCCAGCGATCATTTTGTGCGTTCATTTCAAAAAACATATGGATTACCCATTACCATAACAAATTGTTCCAATAATTATGGCCCTTATCAGTATCCAGAAAAATTGATCCCTCTGATCGTATTGAACGCGATAGAAGGGAAACCTCTTCCTGTGTATGGAAAAGGCGCACAGATCCGTGATTGGCTATATGTAGTTGACCATTGTGATGCAATATGGAAAGTTCTCTGCAATGGTGTGCCCGGAGAAACCTATTGCATTGGGGGAGATACACAGGTTGAAAATATTGAAGTGGTAAAGATGCTCTGCAAGATACTTGACGAGGAAAAACCATTACAAGCTGGATCATACGAGAAATATATCCAATTTGTTACTGATAGACCAGGACATGATTTTCGGTATGCCATAAATTGTAATAAAATCAAACAGCAATTAGGCTGGCAACCGAAGACTACGCTACATGATGGATTAAGGGCAACTATTCGCTGGTACCTGAATAATGAAGCGTGGGTAACAGCAATTCGAAATAAACCTTCATATCAAGAATGGATCATGAAAAACTATCTCAAGAGAGGTTAATAAAGTGAAAGGAATTATTTTAGCAGGAGGGATGGGTACCAGATTGTATCCACTCACTCTGGCAGTCAGTAAACAATTATTGCCGGTCTACGATAAGCCAATGGTATATTACCCCCTTTCCATGTTGATGCTGGCTGGGATACGCGAGGTTCTGGTTATATCTACAGACAACGACATACAAGCATATCAAGCCTTGCTAGGGAATGGTAAACAATGGGGAATAAGTTTCAGTTATGCTGTTCAGGAAAAACCCAGAGGATTGCCCGATGCTTTCCTGGTGGGTGAATCATTCATTGGTAATGATCCTGTTTGCTTGATCCTGGGCGATAATATTTTCTTTGGAACCGGATTACCGGAACAGCTTCGTAGGGCAGCAACGATCAAATCTGGAGCGATCATTTTTGCCTACCCCGTCAAGGATCCACAAAGGTATGGCGTCGTAGAGTTGGATGAAAATAATCATGTAATTAGCATAGAAGAAAAACCGAAAGCTCCAAAATCTAACTATGCCGTGCCTGGAATTTATTTCTATGATAAAAAAGTCGTTGAATTATCCAAAAAGCTAAAGGCTTCGAGCCGTGGTGAATTAGAAATCTCAGATTTGAACCGGTTATATATGGAGTTGGGCGAACTGCAGGTTTCTCTTTTAGGACGTGGCATTGCCTGGTTGGACGCGGGGACACACGAATCACTGTTGCAGGCATCCAGTTTTGTTCAAGCCGTAGAGGAAAGGCAGGGATTGATGATTGCCTGCCCTGAAGAAATTGCTTATCGGATGGATTACATAAGTAAAGAAGAGCTTTCACAACTTGCGCAAAAACTTATTCATAACCAATATGGAAAATACCTTCAGGATGTTCTAAAAGAAGGGTAAATAGAATTAAATACCAAGCGCCGGGGTGAGGGGGGCACCTCGGCGCTTGGTATATTTAATATATCAGGTGAAATCTCTTGGGACAAGTCGGGAATGTTTGACAATTTTAGTAACTATTTCTCTGTAAGAAACCTCAACCAATAAACGCAGATTCCAAAAGCAACAGAGACATTCAGGGATTCCTTTGTGCCGTACATCGGAATGTAAATTACTTGATGTGCCATGGTCAAGATTTCAGGATCAACGCCATTGATCTCGTTTCCAACAACGAGAAGCATCGGTTTTTCAGAGATTCTGGAATCAAGACTTGAAATCGGGACAGCTCTGCTTGTTTTTTCTAAAACAATAATCTGATACCCCACTTTTTTATATTGTTCACAAGTTTCAAGTGCACTCCAGGATTGTTCCCAGGGGATGTAGAGTTCTGCACCAAGAGCTGTTTTTCGAGCACCAGGGTGGTCAGGCGGTGGGGTGATGCCGGAGAGGATCATTTTCTGAACCCCGGCACCATCAGCAGTTCGAAAGATCGAACCAACGTTGAAAGCGCTGCGGATGTTATCAAGCAGTACCGCTATTTCAACCCGTGGTAATGGCTGGGATGTAGAGTCATCCTTTTCTTCAATACCTGAAAAGATGGGCTCAGTTGGTGAGCCGCATTTTGGGCATTGAATGGAATTATCTGAATAATCTGCAGGAAAACGAAACCTGCAGGTGGG
>JBDKSY010000143.1:0-2723 GCA_039680395.1 Anaerolineaceae bacterium
TGCAGCCACGTCTGCTGCAAGCAATATCCGAGATGGGGTATGCTGAGCCTACACCCATTCAAACCGAAGTGATCCCCCTTTTGTTGGAAAAATATGATGTAATTGGTCAAGCCCAGACAGGCACAGGAAAGACTGCTGCTTTTGGGCTTCCCATGTTAAACAATTTGCTACCCCGGCAAAAATTGCCACAAGGGTTGGTACTGGCACCTACCCGTGAGCTGGCTTTACAGGATGCAGATGCTATCCGTCAGTATGGCAAGGAATGCCATTCAGAAGTATTGGCAGTTTATGGTGGTCAGGCGTATGGCCCACAAATTGACCGTTTGAAACGCGGTGTGGATAGTGTGGTTGGCACGCCAGGCCGGCTGATAGATTTGATCGAAAAGAAAGTATTGGATCTCAGCGCGATTTCCATGTTAGTACTGGATGAAGCTGATGAAATGCTCAGCATGGGTTTCGTCGAAGATATTGAAACCATTCTGGCGAAAACCCCTGCAGAAAGACAAACTGCGCTTTTCTCTGCCACGCTGCCACCGGAAATTCGGCGGCTTGCGGAAAAATACATGCATGACCCAAAATCCAGTACTATTCAACGTGATCAGATCACAGTGGAGAAGATCGAGCAACGGTACTATTTGGTAAATGCGGCTGATCGTGTTGCTGCCCTCACCCGCCTTTTCGAGGTAGAAGAGATCACCAGCGCATTGATCTTCGTGCGGACCCGTATCGAAACCGGTGACCTGGCTGGAGAATTGACCGCACGTGGTTACCCTTCTGAAGCTTTAAGCGGTGAATTGAGTCAGGATGCACGCGAGCGCACATTGAACCGTTTTCGCCAGAACCAGATCAAAGTGGTTGTGGCGACGGATGTTGCTGCCCGTGGGTTAGACATCGAGGATATTTCTCATGTGTTCAACTATGGTCTTCCCGACGATGCAGAGCTTTATGTCCACCGTATCGGGCGGACAGGCAGAGCAGGGAAAAGCGGTGTAGCGATCACGCTGGTAACACCCAGCGAGCGCCGCCGGTTATCACAGGTAGAAGGTTTTCTCCACAAGAAGATCCAGAAAGCCACCTTGCCAACAGAAGATGATATTCGAACCTATCGTGATCAGAAACTGGTGAATAAAGTGAGTGTCTGGTTGCAGCGCGGCCGCTGTTTGAATGAAAAGGCGATGGTAGAGAAGATGATCGAGGAAGGTTTTGAGCCATTGGATATTGCAGCTGCCGCAATGAAAGTAGCCCGTGGAGAAGAAAAACAACGTCCCATTTACCCGGTGAGTGAAGTTACCGAGCGAAAACCTTTACAACGGTCGAAAGACAGACCCCGTTCAGCAACTCCACGGCAAGGGATTCAACGCCCCAGGTTTCAACGCGATGAACGGGATATGGCGTATGAACCAGGGATGCAAAGGCTTCAGTTGAGCATCGGCAGACAGCAGGGCATCAAGCCGGCTGAAATTGTCGGTGTGATCGCTCGTAAAGCTGAAATTCCCGGAAGTGCCATTGGGAAGATCCGCATCCAGGATGAATATACCTTTGTGGATGTGCCTGAAGAGATGGTGCAGCATGTCATTGCCCGCACCCGAGATGCTTCCATCCGTAAGATGCGCATGGATTTGCGCGTAGCATAACAGTCTCTGATAATGGGACTGATATGTTGGTAATAGAATAGTTAACCCGACCCCCGAAGTCTCCAGGATTTCGGGGGTTTGTGTACACTGTGTCATTTTGAAGGAGCGAAGCGATTGAAACTGCACCAGATGCAGTGCTGGTGAAAATCTCGCATTGCTATTTCAATGAAAAACCCTCACTCACTGCAAGAACAAGGATGTGGTCACTCTTTGACCCCACCCATCACAAAAAACACAAAAGACAAAAATCATCTCTTTATGTTCAAGTGGTAATAACCGGTTCTGCTTACGGGGTTGCTACAGGAGGTGGTTCGATATCTACCACCTTGTCAAAATCCCAGAAATCTACCTGCCAGATGGTTGGTTCTGTAATCCCTGGGAGGAGCTGGGTGATAAGCACGCGGATCACATCGAATGAGTTGGGATCAATCCAGATTTCTGCATCCATAGTGTCAGGACCCATCAACCCATAACTCATGGCATAAAGATTTTCTCCTGCGATTTTTCCCTTCAAATGATAGAGCAATTTATCTGGCAATTCTTCGATTTCGACTGGCTCGAGTACAGTCACTTCACTTAAGTCTGATTGAAGGATCGGTTGTAACCCTACTTTTGGATCAAACAGTACAGCAGGATTAAAACCCATCCCAGAAGGAAGCTCTTCCCAGTTTCCCGTGAGGTAATTGGTTTCCCAATATCGGTCACCAATGCCTACAGCCTGGATTTCACCTACTATCCCGGGGGTGATGATCCTGACAGAAGCAATTGCCTCATCCGGAGAAACAAATTCACCTTCTGCTCTTCGAAATGCGAATTGCTCAGCTTCATCCAGGTAGGCGGGCGTTCCACTGCGGTCAATGAGGAAGTGAAACCCTTTCAATGATTTCATCCGTTCCACCGCCCGGATGATAATCTCATCCGCAGGAAGATCTGAAGGTTTGCGAGGGCCACAACCAGCAGCAATAGCCACCAGGAAAGCGATCACAATCAGAGAAAGTCGTTTTTTCATGGAATTTCCAATGCCCTTCTTTCTTGGATTGTATTCATGCTATATGCGGTTGTCAAATGATTGGGTTTAAATTATCCAGT
>JBDKSY010000144.1:0-2324 GCA_039680395.1 Anaerolineaceae bacterium
GGTTTTTAACGTAGTGATTTACCAGTGCTAATGCTTCATCTCTTTTCATTTCGTCTCCATGTTAAATACCTGAGTATTTTCATCTGGTATTTCAGATATGGTGCAAGAATAATGCCTGAAAACCAGAAATTATGTTAGGTAAAGATCTTTGATTATTCTATTGGTTCAAAAGGACCCATAATGGGAAGGGGATGTCTGATCCAGACATCATATAGCGCTACTATTTGTGCGGGAATTTCACGTAAACGCCAGTACGTTAAAGCATAGGAACGATAAACCCGCCTGTCTGCAATCACACCGATAGAATTGATTCCTAATGACCGGCAAATGAATAATGTTCTGGGAAGGTGAAATTTCTGAGTAACAAGTAATGCATCCTTGACGCCAAAAATTGCTTTAGCTCGATAACAGGTGTCATAGGTTCTACGACCGGCATAATCCAAAACAATGGCTTCATCAGGAACGCCTAATTCGATGGCATAAGCCCGCATTGCACCTGGCTCGTTGTAATCAACAAAACGATTATCACCACTCATAAGAATTATTTCGACTTTGCCAGCAAAATACAATTCAGCTGCGGCAGCTACCCTATCCTGTAAAACTGCAGTTGGTCTCCCATCATGTTGTAAACCGGCGCCAAAAACAATTGCGACCTTCTTCGATGGTGCTTCATCTGCATCCAAGATTTTCCCTGCCGCAGAAATATTCGTGACAAGCAAGGCAAATCCAACCAACAATCCTGTTGTTATGAGTATTACAATGGCGATTATCATAAAAGCCTTAACGATTTTTCTAAACACTCTGAAATTCTACCATGTGATAATGCCAGTAGCTTCATTCATTTGTCAATCAATTGCTGAATATCAATTCCTGCAGCGTTTATATAATGTCGAAGAGGCTCGTAGGAAGCATCGTTGATGGGTTTTACTCCTTCGACTGATGAACCTGTTGCCTGGCTGATCAAATCTTTTCCTTCTTGTTGGTGTGAATACGCAGTCAGAATCTCACCTACCTGCTGGACCAAACGAGAATCCAGATCAGGGTAGGCTGAAAGATTCATCATGGGGATTATGGGATCGCTCTTCCAGATGATCACTATGCGTTCTTGAACATCTGGCAGGTCTGAAAGAGAAGAAGCTGTTCGTGGGTCTCCGGTATAAGCATAAGTTACACCAAAATTACATATTCCTTTAATATAAAGAGAGCGAATTACGGCAGATGCACTATGAGCAAAAACTCCATCAGAAATTTCTATTTCTTGATCATTCAACAAGCCAATGGGAATAATATATCCTGAAAGGGAATCTGGATCTACCCAACAGGGGGTTTGATCGGCAAATTGGGCAAGGGCGTCTTCTGCAGATGCAGTACTCTCTCCGGAAGCTTCATTATAAAAAACCTCGAAATCACTATCTCTATCTGCGAAAAATTGGATCCCATAAAAGTAGACCCCAAAAGAATTGATCAAAATTACCGGTAGTGCTGCACTGTTCCTATTCGCTACAAGATAGGGTATTGGTGGCAGCCAAGCAAAATGGATCTTTCGTTTTTGCAGGTCAAATAAAAGGGATTGATAATCGGGATAAATCTTCGCTAAAAATGCCTGTTCACTATTATCTGAAATATAAGTAGCGAGCCCCTTCAAGGCTAGTTCTGCTTCTTCCAGGCTTTCTGAAGATGCCACCGTTGCTATGATATACGGATTATCTTTCGAGCCGAGAGGGATAGGGGTAAATGTGGGGAAAAGAGTAGCTGTTTGTGTTGGAGACAGTGGCGTTTTGGTAGGTTCTTTCTTGGTTAAATCAGAAAATTGACAGGCTAGACTTATCAAAAGAAGTAAAAACACAAGAAGAAAAATATGGAGAGACTTAATAATGTTCTTCATAGCCGAAAGGTCCAATTATCGTTTTCACATTTTCCTGGCATCAGATAGGCTGTCATTCTTTTTTCTTCATCTGTCAATTTGTTCTTTTTGCATTGCGAACCAATCATGTTTTAACCCTCCTGGATTGGCTGATGCACTTCTTCTCAACAAAGAAAATTGCTCTGCCTTCCATTAAGCTCAGGTTAATGCCATACTAATTATTATTATACATTGGCAATTCGATCTCAGTGATAGGCATAGGTTTTGCAACACATCGTAGGTCATGTAAAATTTAAATTTCTATTCATGATAGAATTAATCTCCACGAATTAGTAGCTGGGAAAAATATGAGCAATGGTTTAATTCATGAAGTAAAACTAAATCCACTTGTTGAGATTCATCTACCCGATGGCAGAGTATTCTCTGGTCCCAGGGGTACTCCAGTTGGTACATTTATTAA
>JBDKSY010000145.1:0-12836 GCA_039680395.1 Anaerolineaceae bacterium
AGGCTTCTGGATCAGGATTACGATGAATCCTGCGAAAAAGCGACCCGACCCCTGGAATCGTTTAGCGATGATGACCTGGCCTATCTGATTCATGTTCGGCTGCGAGCTTTGCAAGGGCCAGCATCGAAGAAAATTGAGCCAGTGGAAATAAATGAAATAACACAGCGCTTGATGGAACTCAATCAGAAATATTCTGATCTGGAACAAGAGCTCATTGCCACTCAGGAATCGAAAAAGAAATTGCAGGCAGAGAAGACGGCACTGGAAGCCCACTTAGCTGCCCTTCGACAGATACAGAAAGATGATATAGACCGGAACATTCAACCCCCAAAAACAGATAATGATGAATCGAGGGACCTTACACCTGTTCCAGATTGGGTGAAAACCTGGCAGTCCACCAAGAACTTTGAAAAAACATCAGCTGTTATCTTGGTGATGGGCGAGATGGGGATTGCTTTACGACCATCCATCATAAGGCAGATGGCAAACCGCCTTTCCTTATCGGTCGCAAATAAAAACCTGGATGAAGCCTTGAATTGGTTAATGGCACCAGAAGGGAATGAACTCCCAATCCTGGTTGAACAAATAAGTGGTGTTGTTGAGCAAGGATCCAGTTCTGGTGGAAATCAGCCTGCAGTGTTGCATTTGACTCGCGATGGTCATGTTGCATACCAGGTATTAACTGGAAAAATTCCTAAGGATAATGAATTTGATGCCCTAATAAGACACCATTCTTCACCGGAACATACCATTCTGAATATTCAGGTCGGGGAAATCCTAGTAGATGAAGGTTACAAAATCCGAGGACGGGCACAAGCTATTAATCTATCCAATGGTGAAACCTATATCCCAGATATTATTGCTGTGGATCCAAAAACAGGCGAGGTAATATTCGTCGAAGTCGAGCGGGATGTGAGTAAGGATCAAATGTCCCGAAAAACGAAATGGATGAAGTTTTACGAAGCTTCGAATGGAAACCTGTATGTATTTTGCGACAACCTGAACTGCCAGAGAGCTATTCAAGGAGAAATCAATCTTGCTTTAAGCGGGTTAAATTACAACTCTTTCCTGACAAATCTACACGGATTACGAAATGGGAAGCGAGCAGGAAAGAATGGTAGCATTTGGTTTTCTCAAAGAAGAGGAAATGATTAATAGAACGGTGTGCACTCCGTTCTTTCTACATCATTCCTCTAGAGTCTATAGGGGGAAGAATGTGCTGAATGGAAATTCTGACAATAGAAAACAAAATAATCCGTTAAGTATTCAAGCCAGTTTGCCTTTGCCCGAAAAATAATCCTTTGTAAAAATAAGTATATTGATCAAAAACATAGGCTCTTTTCTTTTTAGCCACGATTATTCCCAAAAAAGTTCGCACATTTTTTTCAAGAGCTATACATTTCAATACATAGCGAATATAATATCCCCTATCCCCCCTAGGGGGTTATTTCGAGATGTGTGAGGTATTCTTAATGGAAAATCAAATCACTGGATCTATAGATTGTGTCGATTGTCGGGCAAGCAAACCCAATTTTTTTATGCGCTATCGCGACTTCCTGCTATCGCGGGACACAATTATTGCATTTGTTAATGCAGTTTTACTCCTCGCAGGATTTCTCGTCTCTGTTTTTGGACGACCTGAAATTGGTAAATGGCTTTATCTGGGTTCAGCAGTTATTGGTGGAATCCCTTTGTTTTTGTTAGCTGGCAAGGCAGTTTTCATCAACCATGACATTACTGCTGGATTCATGGCCTCTGTTGCCATGATCGCTGCGATTATTGTTGGTGAGTATAGTGCGGCTGCGCTGGTGGTGTTCATGTTTGCCATAGGGGATTGGTTGGAAAGCCTGACCATCGCCCGGGCAGACAATGCATTAAAAGATCTGGCTAAACTGGTTCCTGCGACGATTGTGGTAATACGCGACGGTAAAGAAATCACGATCCCCATCGAACAGGTCCAATGGGGCGAAAAAGTGCTGGTACGCAGCGGTGAACGCATCGGTGTGGATGGGGAGGTGCTGGGCGGCTCTGGTTCAGTCAATCAATCCGCGATCACCGGCGAGTCGATGCCGGTCGAGAAGAAGGTCGGGGATGAGGTTTTTGCCGGCACACTCAACGAAGTCGGTGCGATGGAAATCCAGGTTACCCGATTGGGTCAAGATACGACCTTGGGGCAAATTGTCAAACTGGTCAAAGAAGCCCAAAAGACCCAAGCGCCTGTACAGCGTATTGCCAATAAGTATGCGCGCATCCTGGTGCCAGTGACTTTCAGCATCGCCGTCCTGGTCTACCTTCTGAGTGGAGATATTACCCGTTCGATTACCGTTCTGGTTGTGGTGTGCCCCTGCGCGCTTGTGTTGGCCACCCCTACTGCGGTGGTAGCGGCAATCGGCAATGCAGCCAAACGCGGTATGCTCGTAAAATCCGGCGCAGTCATCGAGCAAATCGGGAAGGTCGATGTGGTCGCCTTTGACAAGACTGGTACGCTCACTCACGGTCGTCCAGTGGTCCAATCTGTCATCCCATTGGATGGAATGGACGAAAACGATATTCTGGGGTTGGCGGCTGCTGTAGAACGTGACAGTGAACACCCGATTGGCCGCTCCATTGTCTTGGCCGGACAGGAGCGACAGATCAAAATCACAAAAGCAGATAACTGTACCGTGTTACCTGGCTACGGCATCACCGGTCGGGTGAAACAGAGCCAGGTGGTGATCGGAAACCGGGCTTTATTGAGTGAACATGGGGTGGTCTGGGCAGGAGAAGCCGATGTACGCATTCAAAGTTTTGAAGCTCAGGGACAGACGGTCATACCTGTTGCTCTGGACGGTGCCCTGCGCGGCTTGATCACCTTGGCGGATACTCCCCGGCAGGAGGCCAAGCAAGCTATTGCTGAGCTTAAGCGGATTGGAATCCGAGAGGTGATCATGATCACCGGTGACAACCCGCGTACAGCTGATCGGATCGGAAAAGAATTGGGTATCGACAGAGTCTTTGCGGAAGTGTTACCGCAGGATAAACTGCGTATCATCCGCGATCTTCAGAAGGAAGGCAAGAAAGTGGCATTCGTGGGCGATGGCGTCAACGATGCCCCGGCGCTGGCCGCGGCAGAGATCGGTATCGCAATGGGGCTGGCCGGGACGGACGTGGCTCTGGAGACTGCAGATATTGGCCTTATGGCAGATGAAATTGAGCGGATTCCCCAGATTATCGATCTTTCCCGCAGCGCATTGCGTGTTATCCGCCAAAACGTGATATTCTCAATGGGAATGAATCTGCTCTCCGTCGTTTTAGGTGGTTTTGGTATCATCGGGCCAGTTGTTGGCGCATTGATGCACGAAACATCAGCTTTACCTGTATTAGCCAACTCTGCACGACTGATTAATTATCGTAAGAAACATGCAAATTAGTAGAGACCGTCGATAATGGGAATTTGGAGATGTAAATGGATATAGAATTTACAGATGATATAGAGAAACCAATCGATGATCAACCAGTCGTTCAATCTATTGATCACGAGCAAAGGCATGAACACCATCAGCAAGTGATCGCACGATTAGCAAAAATTGAAGGGCACGTGCGGGCTATCAAGCGTATGGTTGAAAACGATACCTCCTGCCCGGATGTTCTCACACAAATTGCAGCAGTTCGTTCAGCTCTAAACAGCGTTGGCCGAGTCATCTTGGAAGATCATCTACAGAGCTGCATGGTGGATGCCGTCGAAAAAGACGATTATCAACGGGCTTTAAAAGACTTGAAGACTTCACTGGATAAATTCATCGGTTAA
Source organism: Anaerolineaceae bacterium (assembly GCA_039680395.1). Classification (GTDB taxonomy): domain Bacteria; phylum Chloroflexota; class Anaerolineae; order Anaerolineales; family Anaerolineaceae; genus UBA4782. Next base: position 3,788 of record JBDKSY010000145.1, read on the forward strand.
CTCATCGAACACCAGCACCTGCTTACCAGGTGCTGGTTTCTTTAAAAATGGCTCCGACCAAGGCAACCCCTCGCCTGGCCATCTCCTGAGAGGAAAATGGCTTGCCGTGTTCCAGCCACCAGGTAATAGCTTCAACAAACATGGTCGCTATAACATCCGGGATGAGATCGTCCTCAGCCGGGTAAAGGGAAATGGGATGAGCAGAATCGCTTTGCCATTGGGGAGCTGCCCGTCCAAACTCTTTGATCAGGTTGATTAAGGAGGTTCGCATCTTGCGCACGAACCAGGGACTACCTTTCTCGCCAAGCAGCGCGCCATACAACCGGTCATATTCGGCAACATGATCAAAGAACGTCACCCAGATTTGCGGGGAGTGGACTGTCTGTTGTACGGCTATCGCGCCAAACAAAGCCTGCATGGCTTCCGCGTAGATTTGCTCGACCAGGTCATACTTGTCCCGGTAGTGGCGGTAAAATGTCGCTCTGCTAACCATTGCTCTTGCGGTTATTTCGCCAACGCTGAGTGCATCAAAACCTCGTTCTTCAATCAAATCGATCAAGGCTTCTCGTATAAATCGTTGTGAACGTGTTACGCGCAAATCATTCGCAGATTGAGACATTTTCTACTCCTTGTTGCATATGTGACAATTACCGTTATTTGATACTTGCTTCTTGGAATCAAGTACGGTAAACTCTTAGGCAATTGATATGAAACAGTATGTCTCATATGTTACATTCTGTCAACCCAAGGGAGCTATGAAATGGAAGAATTAAAATTGACTAAGGAAGATCTGGAAATAAACAAGCCGATGGTACCAATGGTTTCAACTTACGATGCATATATGCGTAAGATGACTTTAGGGAGAGAGCAGGTTTTGCGTCAACGGACTGTCGAACTGGCTGGAATCAAGGCAGGAGACTCTGTGCTTGAAGTAGGTTGTGGTACAGGTTCATTAACTCTGATAGCTAAAAAACTATCAGGTCCAAACAGTAAAGTGTATGGGATTGATGTAATTCCTGAAATGATCGAATACAGTCGGCAAAAAGCTGCGCAATCTAATTTGGATATCAGCTTTAAATTGGGAACAATAAACGATATTCCCTTTCCTGACAACACTTTCGATGTGGTAATGGCTAGTTTCATGATTTTTCATATGTCTGAAGATACTCGTCAGAAAGGGATCGCAGAAATATACCGGGTTCTCAAGCTAAAAGGAAGAATGCTGATTGTCGATCTTGCCATGCCTTCACATCCAATACAACAAGCTATCGCAAAACGAGTAATTTTCTCGGGCGGTCTAGAACACGAATTAGGTGAATTGCTCCCCCTGATGAACAGGATTGGTTTTTCCGACCTGGAATGTGCATCAGTTAATTTCTCAATACTGGGACTCTCCATCCTCGCATATATTCGTGGATATGCAAATAAAAGTGATTCTCGCTAATCATCCACGCCACAAAAATAAATTATCTGGGTAGTAAAACTTCTTTACCATAATCCATCCTCAGCATTTCTATGGAGAATACTTTCGATGATGGAAATACTTCATCCTTTACTTCTTTGCCACTTGTAGCCGGCACCAGGCGTACAATCCGTCATAAACCTCGAATTGGTGCTCCAGGTTCTCCATATCTTCCGGGTAGCACAGGCTGTAGCCAGTCGCGATAGCTTCCAACCCGTGAGCGATGGGTTCTTTGTCAATATCCTCGTCAATATCCGCGGCATGAACGATCTGAGCCAGGCGCACCAGCCCAGGTTCTTTCAGGTCGTATTTGAGTAGTATCGATTCGAAGGAGCAGCGTCCATCGTGGTGACCTAACTCGACTCCCGGCGCATCGTAGGGAATCGCGCCAGTTTCCTTTACAACCCGGTTGATTTCTCCCTTAGGGACAAACAGGAATTCCGCTTCATTGTCGATAAAGCGGGTAATTAACCACGGGCAAGCCACGCGGTCGACATGCACATGTGAACGAGTCACCCATTTCATTGCATTTCTCCTTTTCTAGATCTCAGATAAAATTTGATCTAACTCCGCAGCGGCGGCAACCTGAAGCTCAGGCGAAAAGGCAATCGCCGTGATGTCGCTTTGAGCGCAAGCTACTCGCCAAGTGGCCATGAAGTCATCGTCCACCGCTCCCCCGTCCAGGTAGCCGGCCAATATGGCCGCGCGGTCAGCTGGGGCGCGGTAACGGCGCAGATCAATAACTGGATGGCTGAAATAAGCATCGCCAAAATCTATGATGCCTGTTAATTCTCCTGTCATCGGATCCACAAAGGTGTGCTCCGGTCCGGGGTTTGAATGCAGCGCAACAATGTGCCTTTTGGTTGGCAGTGTGCGCATCACGCGGCGTCCGATGACCTCAGGCGCGAGGGGATAATTCCAGATTTTTCCATCCCGGCGAATTATTTCAGTCAGATCATCGAACACATTACCCATCCGCCAAAGTATATCCACACCTGACTGATCACCGAAGAATAGATTGCTCTCACGTAGCACTTCCTGAGGAATGTTATGAACCTTATGAAGCATACTCCCTAAGGCTTTGAGGGCTTTTTGCCGGGAATCCCCATCAAGTTTTGCATTTCGAAAAGCTATTCCAGGCATGCGTGTCATCAATGTATATTCGATCAAAGCCGCGGGATGCCCATACCCGACAACCCTTGGAACGTTCAATCCTTTCACCCCCTCCAACTGCTGTAGAAATACCACCTCTTTCTTCAAGCTAGTGCGAGGGCGTAGTTGATGTGGTCGCTGGGTTTTAAGAATGTAGGCATCATCGATGTAGTAAGTACGTGCTTCACCGCCAGTTTCATCCACCGCCGTTACATGTTGGGCTGCAGGGAGGTGTTGGTGTACCAATGCAAGCACCTGGTTCTCGCTCAATACAGAATCCAGAGCTTCGGGTTGGAAATAATAATCTTTTGCCATTTTATGTCTCCTTGATTTTAAGAGTTAACGGTATCCGGTGCATCTGCACGCCAATCCCAACCGGCAGCTTCCAATTCCAAAAGGGCAGCAAAACGCCCTCCTTTGTGGATCAACTCCGCTGGGGTACCGGTTTCCAAAACAAGTCCATTTTCGAGCACGACCACGCGGTCTGCTTCTCGGGCAGTCGAGAGTCGGTGAGCCACCGTCAGGATAGCCCGCTGGTGGCGAGAAGTCTCAGCCAGTAAAGCCTGACGGAAAGCAGCTTCGCTGGCACTGTCGATGGCTGATGTTGCCTCGTCAAACAGCAGTACCGCCGGATCCCAGATCAAGGCACGAGCCAGGGATAACATTTGGCGCTGGCCTGATGAGAGCTGGACGCCTTCACCCGCGCCGTTGCTGATCTGCGTGTCATAGCCCTTGGGAAGGGACTGGATCAGTCCTTCGACTCCGGCGATGTGGACAGCACGCTCGACCGCTTCCTCCGGCACATCCGGGTCGCCCAGAGTTAGGTTTTCGAGTACGCTACCGCTGAACAGTTGGACTGCCTGCGGCACAACCCCAATGAAACGCCGGCGTTCTATTTCCGGAATCTGGTGTGGATCGAGTCCTGCCACCTGAATAACACCCTGCCAGGGAGTATACAGTCCACCCAGAAGGTTCAAGATGCTGCTCTTCCCCGCGCCAGTCCGTCCAACCAGGGCAACATGTTCACCGGGTGCAACTTTGAGCGTCACATGATTTAAGACTGGTTGATCCTCAAAATAACCAAAGGTCATATCGTTGACGAGAATACCGCCAGTTGGCTTAATATGAGTGCCAGATTCGGACATGGCTTCTTCTTCCACCGGCAGATCCAGCACCTGGAAAATTCGCTCGGCGCCAGATAAAGCGCTTTGCACAGTTTGCCATTCCTCTCCGACAGAAGTTATTGGATCGAAGAATCGTTTGAAGAGCAGCACAAAGGCGGTCAAAGTGCCCAGGCTGATTTCGACTTTATGTAATCCAGCCTGGGCACCACCCCACAGCAGCAGGGTGATCGCAATGGCCATCAGGATCTGCATGATGGGGGTATACAGTGCGGAAAATTTTGCGGAAAGGTTGTAGGCTTTAAGAGTTTTCTCCAACACCCGCCGGAAGCGCACAACAATGACTGGTTCGCGTCCGAATGCGCGGATCACCTCCACCCCTCCAAACGTTTCTTGCAGGTGGGTGTTGAGAAGCCCTACGGCGATGCGATTTTTTCGTTCGGCATCACGGATACGCACTCGGAAGGCATTGGTAATCCATAATAAAGGAGGTACGACCAAAGCAGAGATCAGTGCCAGGATCGGACTTAGAGCGATCATCGCAAAAGAAACGGTTACAAGTCGGACCAGATCAGTAACCAACCCGGCTACACCAGATGAAAACAACGTATCTACGGTGTCCACGTCCGCTGTGCAGCGGCTGATTATATCGCCCAATGGGTTCTGATCGTAATATTGAATGGGCAGATGTTGCAAATGCCTGTAGAGACGCACACGCAGATCATTCAACGCACCTTGAGCGGTCAACGCTGTTAAATAACTTGTAAGAAATCCCAGAGATTGCACACCGACTACTGAAGCCAGGTAAACAAACGCCAACCCCCAGATACCTTGTGGATTCCCAAGGGTAAGGTGATTATCAATGATTTGTTTCAGCACCAAAGGTGGAACTAATTCCAGGCCAGCACCCGTCAAGATGGTAATGGCGATGACCAAAATACGCAACTTGCGAGGTGCCAAGATCACCAACAATTGTTGGCGGGTGGTAGACCGGATGGATGTCGATTCACCACGAGAATCAGGCATATTTACCTCCGGTCCGACCGTTGGTTAGCGAAACCAGCGCCTGTGCTTTGAAGATTCGCGCGTACAGTCCACCGGCGTCCATCAATTCAGCGTGGGAACCACTTTCCAAAATTCGCCCTTGATCCAGGACGATGATGCGGTCAGCGTGTGGAAATGCCGCCAACCTATGTGAACTAAGCAGCACAGTGGCTTGAAGACCCTTTGGTGCATCTGGCCCATAAGTTTGTCGTAAGGATTCGATCAACATTGCTTCAGTGTCAAGATCAACAGCGGAGAATGGATCGTCCAATACTAACAACCCAGGAATTGTAGGCGTAGCAGCAAGACTGCGTGCCAGAGCTATCCGCTGGCGCTGACCTCCCGATACCCGTGTACCGAGTTCACCAATTTGAGTATCCAAACCCGCGGGGAAGGTCAGGAAGACCTCTTCAAGAGTGGCTGTTCTGACAGCCTGCAAAATCCTGGACTCTTCATTTTGTTCGTCTTGCCCAAAAGCGATATTTTCACGAATCGAACCAGAGAACAAAAATGGATCCTGAGGAAGATAGCCAATCTGAGCGGTGCGCACCTCCGACGGAATTTCATTAAGGTTTTGCCCCATTATCCGAATTTGACCATGCTCTAAGGGATACAAACCCAACACGGCTCGAAGCAAAGCACTTTTTCCACATCCCACTGGTCCAGTGATCGCCACGAACGCTCCAGCGGGAATATCCAGGCTCACCCCTTTTAAAGCCAATTGGGGAGCACCGGGATAACGGAATGTGACATCTTCGAGTGAAACCGCCAGCGGTTGATGTTCTATGGCCGGGGGTGGTGGAAGCGGTTCGTCCAGACCGTTGATACGATCCGGCTGAAACGAAGCATTGTGCGGTTCATTCGCAAGGCCGCGTGCTGGCGCGAGCAATGGTTTCAGGCGTTTGTAGGCTGCGCCGCCGGATTGGACCGAGTTGAATAGCTGGGGAATGCGATAACCACGACCGGTAAATTGTAAAAAGAGCTGGATATAGGCGACAAAGGCGCCCACTGTCATTGCACCGGCAATTACCCGCTGGCTGCCCATAGCTACTACCAGGATAATCCCGGCCACCATGAGGGTTGAATAGATTGGTTTTAAGCCTTCACGCAACCGAACAACGGATAGATTGGCTTCCACCAAATTATTGGATTTTTGCTCTACTTTCTTGGCTGAGGCGTCTTTACGCCCAAACAATTTAAGTACACGGATGCCAGCTAATTGCTCTTGAAGAATTGTGGTTAGGTTGGCATTGGCTTCACGGGCGGCAGTAGTGCGCGTGCGCACCCATCGTCCGGTAGCCTGGGCTAACAGCATGGCAAACGGCACTGGCAACAACGCAAGCAGGGATAGACCCGGGTTATAAATGAACATCGTGACCACGAAGGAGATCGAATAGAGCACCGTGTCCCACATTTCTATGGTGAATTCACGGATGCCCACCCCCAGCACTTCGACATCCGCCACGATCCGGGCCATGAGTTCTCCAATCGACGTGGCATGCAGCCGTTCCATCGGCCAGGCCAGGACGCCGCGCATTGCATCCGCACGCAGATTGGCGCGGATACGGGCGTTGGCGGTCATCAACCACCAGCGTTTGCCCAGGCGCGGAACTTGGGTCGCCAGCGTTCCCCCCAGGAAAGCCAGGGCAGCCCAGGTGACGTCGTTCAGGCTGGCCTGACCCTTATCGAATGCAAGGGTTACGTCGATGGCGTGCCCTAAGAGCACAGCCGGCAGGACGATCATGGTGTTCATCAGGATACCGCAGATTGAGCCAATCACCAACTCACCAGCAACCTGATGAAAATAAGGGCGAATTTCCCACAGATAATGTTTCATTCAGTAATCTTTTTCCTCAAGAGGGTGAATTGGAGCTCGATAACTCGGCATACAAGGCATCGAAAACCAGGCAACCACGCTCCAGAGCCTCGTTATCATCCCGACTGGTACGACGTAGCCCACGGCAGATCAGGTCTAACCCGGGGGAAGCCGGCTCGAGGGCAACTTCCTGAACCACATCCGCCTCATCTACGATCTGACCGATCTTTTGTATAAAGGGGTCTTTTAGCTTGTGTTCTTTGAGTAATGCCACGAAAGAGCAGTGCCCACGATGGTGGCTAAAACGCGTTCCGGGGATGTCGAAGGGTTCGGCTCCTTCTGGTAGGGGTTTGGCACCGGCCGGAACGAAGATATACTCCGCTTCCGGATCAATCTTGCGCTTAATCAACCAGATACAAGCCATGCGATCTACACCAATATGCTGCCAGGTTACCCATTTCATGATTCATCTCCTCTGGAAGCCAACAAACGAGTACGAACCTGCAGCCCCAATTGCGAATGGAAGTAATCACGTTGAGCGATCTGTTGGAATTCTTGAGCCAGCACCGACAGGTTCGGTTCGGGCTGTTCAATTCTCTCCAATAGAGTTTGATAGGCGGCGTCTACCTGCCTAGAGAAACGGCAGGTCAATTCTTGTTCTTGGCTAGCTAATTCCGAGTGTGCATTCCAGAACATAGCCTCGCCGCCCATCTCCTGGATCTCGGCCACCAGCCATTGGAATTGTTCGTGTGCGCGTGGTGAATCTGGCAACACCCAGACAGCCTCGAAGATGGTGACCGCGCCAAGCTTTTTAAGCTTACGCCAGACATATACCCGCCGCGCTGAGGGATCTGAAGGGAGTTTGTATGTGAGGAGAAGCCAGGTGATCATTGAGTCGCCAATATTGTAACAAGAGTTACATTATTATATCACGTAGCTTTATAACTTATATATTTTTTAGCTATCGCTGTCAATTTCACGAGTCAATAATTGTGTACGGCCATCACCGGCCTAAACTTACATCCGTAGGCTGCCTGTTTCCCCACCATCGTCCAAGATAATCTTTCAACTGTATTCCACCAAATCCCTGGCACTTCGAACCACTGCGCACCAACTACATCCTTGGGAATATCTGGATCTGGCGCGGTGCCTCGTGCAAGAGCTCCATCCGGGTGGATGCCAACTTCAGTATAAACAATTGAATAAATTGGGCCTAAAGTGGCTAGAGACAACATCATACCCCACCCGCACCGGGAAGGTTCTACCGTTTTTGCGGCATCTATCCGATCAGCAACGAATTCAAAGTAGGTCATCCCTTTCGGAGCTTCAGGAACCTGCATTGGCTGGTTTCCCTTGTATGCAACGAATACGATACTGGAGCAAATCGCCAGGATGACTGCAGTTTTGACAACCATTCCCATCAACTTAAGAATCACTACGATGAATTTCATTTTCTCCTTCATTCTCTTTATCTATCTGATACTGATCTTCTGATCGGGCACTTTCTCGTAGGACCCGGTTATAACGAATCTCCTCCCGATACATTCGATCCAGTGCAACCTCAATAACATCGCTTTCACTCCGTCCCATAACGCTTGCCATCGCTCTTAATTGACTCACGCCTTCTGGGCTAATTCGAAAAGATCGTACTGGTTTGCTCGCAGAATTTGTTTTCGGCATGCTCGTATTCCTTATCGGTTAGGTTATTTATAATGTAATACTCTAGTATTGCTTTGTCAAGTTAATTTCCGCAATTTTCCTAATTTAGTCAAATATGCCCCCTAGGATAGGTGCTTTCTTCTTGCTATGATTAGAGTCACAACCAAATATCTGTTCGGTCGCTGATAATCATCAGCTGTTCCAAAGAATCCTTGGAGCGACCAGCAGCTTCTTCCCTGTTTACGCAACTTGAGTGCGTGTAAATAGGCGTTGAGATCTGAATGGTCGCTTTTGTTTTAACTAACTTTCGAACCCGTTAACCGGAAAAGGAGAAAAAAATTGAAAGAAATTCCAGTCTCAAAACGCAACCTGATTGTTTCAGTCATCCTGGCCGTGGTCATCGCTGTAGGAATCCTCGTGATCGAAAACTGGCCTCTTCATACGGAGCAAGGTTCGACAGCATCAACCAATGAAGATAGTCTGGTTTCTACCGCAGCGGTCAATGCCATCGAGAAAGTCTTCCAGGTGAACTATCAGGAAGGAAAAGAAGCCTGGCTTGAGCGTATCTGCGAGGTAAGCACTCCCGCTGGATGCAAGCTGTTTTCGGCCGGCGCAGACCGTATGTGGGAAAAATATGTGGATGCCAAATCTGTGGTCACAGCTGCCTCTCAGGCAGCAGAAAAAGTAGCAGACAATGGTTCCGAGCAAGTCTGGCAGATGACCATCACGCTATCTTCTCCCTTACCGGGTAGCAATAAAACCCAGGATACAGCATATGTTGTTCTCGCGAAAACA
>JBDKSY010000146.1:0-7490 GCA_039680395.1 Anaerolineaceae bacterium
TGCCAGCAAGGCTTCTATAATGCGTTCTGCAGCATGCCCATCACCAAAGGGGTTTTGCGCCTTTGCCATTTTCTGATATGCTGCCTGATCTTCCAGCAACTGGCTGCACGAATTCACGATCAAATCAGTATTGGTACCTACCAGCTTGAGAACACCAGCTTCAACCCCTTCAGGTCGTTCGGTCACATTGCGTAGAACCAATGTGGGAATACCCAGTGCAGTAGCTTCTTCTTGAATACCACCAGAATCAGTGAGAACCAGGGTTGCATGCTTCATGAGGTGGATCAAGGGGAGATAATCCATCGGAGGAAGCAGGAAGATGTTGGTCACACCATCCAATAACCGGTGCACAGGTTCCTGCACATTGGGATTAAGATGAACGGGATAGACGAAGCAGACCTGATCTTGATATTTCTCTGCCAGCCGCTTGAACGCAGTGCAGATATTCTCTAATGGCTCGCCAAAATTTTCCCGCCGGTGAGCTGTAATCAGGATGAGTTTCTTATGCTTTGGGGTGTTCACACCTGTTCTGGTCAGAAGATCATTGATCTCTTCCGGGGCAGGGAGTTCTTTGATGTTATATAAAGCATCAATAACGGGATTCCCCGTAACCGCAATCCGCCAATCAGGCACACCTTCCTTTACTAGGTTCTGCCTGCTCCAATTGGTGGGAGCAAAATGAAGATCTGCCACCACACCGGCCACGCGACGGTTGATCTCTTCAGGAAAAGGCTGCCATTTATCGAAAGTACGCAGCCCGGCTTCAACATGCCCGACTTTGATCTGGTTGTAATAAGCCAGTAAAGCAGAAACCATAACGGTGGTGGTATCGCCTTGCACCAGTATCCAATCAGGCTGGATTTTCTTCAATACAGGATCGAGATCGGTGAAAATCCCTGCTGTTAAATTGGCAAGAGATTGGTTGGGCTGCATCAAATCCAGGTCGTAGTCTGGCTGAATATTGAACAGGGTGAGTATCTGATCGAGCATCTGACGATGCTGTGCTGTGACACAGACCAAAGATTCAATTGCAGGGTTTCTTTTAAGGGCATGTACCACCGGAGCCATTTTTACTGCTTCAGGGCGGGTGCCAAAAATGGATAAGACTCGTAAAGGTTTGTTTGCCATAAGTATGAAATATTATCTCACATTCAAGCCTGCATGATAAGTCGAATACAGAGTGGAGAACGGATCATAGATGGAAAAAGTGAAATTCACCTTTTTTATAGCAGCTAATGATTATTTATCCTATTTAATGGGGAAATTTAGGTATTATTTAGGAAGGATGCAAGATCGTTAAGGCCCTTTAGTTGACGCTTAATTTTCGTTCTGATATAATCCAACCGATGAATTTGCCGAATTCAGGAAGGGAAAATCAAAAGCAGCGCACCTTGAATGTGATCATTGCTGTGCTGGTAGCTCAGGTGGGCTGTATCACACTGGCAATCGTATTGGGGGCGCTCTTTGGTGGATTGTGGCTGGATAATCATTTTGGCACCAAACCCACCTATACTATTACATTACTATTGATCAGCATTCCTGTTTCGGTGTTTCTCATGCTGCTGATCGCACGGAAGACCATCGCAAAAATTCGCGCTGATGCAAGCAAACCAAAGAATTTAGAGGAGCGGAATGACATTGGAACAAACCAATCCCGTTGAACCCTCTACGGTTAAAAAACCTCGCTGGCGTTGGGGAATTAACCGCTGGTGGATCTTACTATTTACCATTCTAACCATTATTGGAACGAATATCATCGCACCTGTAAGACCTCATATTCAGGTTGCTCCAGAAGCATTGACAGAAAAGCCACTGGTGACACTGCCCTGGATTGGTGAGATTCCATTAACCAATACACTGATCGCTACCGCACTGGTAGATATCATCATTATCCTGATCGCTTTTGCCATTTACCGGTGGACGAAAAAAGGCAGCCTGATCCCTTCGGGAATTGCTGGCGCATTCGAGACACTTCTTGATATGCTGTACAATCTTACAGAATCATCCGCTGGACGTTGGGCTAAGAAGATTTTTCCCTGGTTTGCAACATTCTTGATCCTTGTGCTGTTCAACAACCTGATCAAATTGCTTCCAGGTTTTGAATCCATTGGTTTCTTAGAGCAGATTGATAAGGGTGTACCTGCGCAACATCTCTTTGGGAATGTGTACACGATCACCACAGGAGAAGCCGCCGCGGGAGCAGGATATACCGTCAAGGCATTCTTGCGCGGTGCATCCACGGATCTCAATTTTACGGTTGCACTCGCCATCATCTCCGTCTTAATGACTCAGATAATTGGCGTACAGGCACAAGGCCCACGCTATTTCTCAAAATTCTTCAACACACTGACCATCTTCAAGAAACCCATTTTTGGGTTCATGGATTTTATTGTGGGTTTGCTTGAGTTGATCTCAGAATGTGCTAAATTACTATCGTTCTCTTTCCGTTTGTTTGGCGTCATGTTCTCGGGTGTAGTTCTGGTAGCCATTGTAGGTTCCATGCTGCCAGTGTTCTTCCCATCGTTGATCTATATGTTCGAATTATTTATGGGTGTAATTCAGGCATTCGTATTTGGCATGTTGACTATGGTCTTTATGGCACAAGCAACGCAGGGTCACGGCAGTGAAGACCACGCCGAGTCATAAAGTATATTTATGTTAATAAACGGATTTCATTTCGTGGAGGATCGGATCAAATGACTGGTGATATTATTCAAGCGGCTAAATTTATTGGAGCAGGGCTCTCTATGATCGGCGCATTGGGTGCTGGAATTGGTATAGGTCTATCAGTGCAGGGAGCTTTGGAAGGCATGGCACGCAACCCAGATTCTTACAGCAACCTGTTCACCAACATGATTTTGGGTATTGCATTCTCTGAAGCAATTGCGATTTACTGCCTTGTGATCGCATTCTTGATGTTGTTTGTTCTTTAATTCATTGCGGTGCAAGGAGGTATAACCCTTGGAAAAACTCGGTATTAATCTTGGATTGTTGATCGTTCAGATTCTCAATTTTGCCATCATTTTTGTGGTGCTCCGCGCCTGGGTTTATAAGCCATTAATGAAGGTGATGGATAAACGGAAAAAGACCATTGCCCAGAGTCTGGAAGACGCCCGTATTGCATCTGATGCACGTACGAACGCTGAAACAGAAGCTGAGAAAATTATCACCGAAGCACAAGCAAAAGCCGCAGAGGTCTTGCGCGAGGCAACCACCCGTGCCAGCAAGGTAGAGCATGATCTGAAAGCTCGTTCAGATGACGAGATCAAGAAAGCGCGCGAAGTCGCACTGGCAGAAGTAGAGCAAGACCGTGCTCGTATGCTGGGCGAATTGCGTGGTCAGGTTATTTCTCTGGCAATGGCAGCCAGTCATAAATTGATCGGAGAATCCCTTCTCCATGATGAAAAGCATCAGCGGGCATTGCTGGCAGAGTTCTTCTCTGGTGTAAAAGCTGGGAAACTGACATTGCTTGATCAATATGACTATAAGGGTTCAAAAGCAGAAGTAACCAGTGCTTTACCATTGAGTGACGATGAACAAAGTATTGTCCGCCGCGACCTTGCAAAATCCATGAGCGAAAATGGAATAATTGAATTTAAAGTCAATCCCGGGATTCTGGGTGGGTTGGTGATCCGCGTGGATGATCAGGTTGTGGATGGTTCAGTTGCCGGGCAATTAGAGGGAATGCGCCAGGAACTCATTTGATCTGTTTTATAAGAAAATTAATGCTCTGGCTTGATCATTTGCCAGAGCATTTTTCTTTAAGGTTGTATTGTGGAACAGAGCCAGATTTTACAAATACCTGTGTATCATTCGAATTGCTGCAGAGTTCGCATTACAGGTACTTTCTCCCGGTCTGAGAAAGATACAACGTTTGTTTCTTGTATTGGTTCCGAAGAAAGCAATCCAAAACGTGATGCTCCCAGATACAAAATTTCAAGGATAAGATCGGTATATCTGATCCCGGCAGCATTGCTGATCACACAAATATCCGAAAAGTCGGGGGTTAATCCTGGCAGGGTGTTGATCTCGATCAGGCGAGGGTGCCCCTGTTCATCCATGCGGATATCCACGCGTGATACATCCAATGAACCGATGGCTTTGTGAGCTTTGATCGCAAGGTTCTGCAGCTCAGTTGCCAGATCAGCGGGGATGGGTGCCGGGCATATGAATCCAGGAATTCCTTCATCCCCAAAATGCAGTGTCTTGGTAAAGTTGCCATACACACCCGGAGTTGCAGAAAAAGAATTATCCACCTCTTCAACTGGAAGCCGGACAAAACCATCTGCCGCATACCATTCAGGATGGCAGGTGTATTTCAGGGCATCTTCGCGTCCCAACACCGCAACTGTGAATTCACGACCAGGAAGGAATTCTTCCACCAGGGCAGGTTGCTGGTAATTCTGGATGACCCATTGTACACGCATGTGTAATTCATCCAAGGTATGAACGATTGAACCAGCGTCCATTCCCATCCCTGTGCCTTCACGGGCAGGCTTCACGAAGAGAGGAAATTCCAACTGGGCATCCAATGGTTCATCGCCAGAGATGAATTCTTGGAAATGTGCAGTTGGCAGCCCCGCGTCTCGCCAGACCTTCTTGGTCATGGTTTTATCCAGACCAATCGCATTTGCCAGAACGCGTGAGGCTGTGTATGGAATGTTGAGCATTTCCAGCAAAGCTGGAACCTGTGCCTCGCGGGCATCACCACCAATGCCTTCAGCAATGTTAAAGCAAATATCAGGCAACATCGCACTTAACCGAAGCGGTAAATTAGCATCGGCATTGAAAAATACGGTCGTATGATGATCTGTTTCTATTGCTTTCTGGAGTGCCTGAATAGTTTCAGGTTTATCGAATTCCGCACCGGCATCAGAAGGACCCTGATTGGTGAGTGTGTGTTCGCCTTTCAGATTGGCGATAACTGCCACACGCCATGGTCCAGCCAGTTGCGGAGTGGGGTCAGGGGGCTCATCCCCTTCATTAGCTGCCTGATCCTCTTGTGAATACATAAGTGAAGCTAATTTGTCCATTCTATCCTTATATGTTTAATATTTATAAACCAGGGCGGAATTATACGAGCATTTGCATATATTGCAAGAGTGCAATATGTAAGGAATAAAAAAGCAGAGCATTATGCTCTGCTTCTAAGACACGTAATGAGGTGTTCTGTTTTACTGGATACGGATTGATTCTATTAAGGTATCAAGCCCAGAGATAGCTGGCATAAACTCATCATCTCTCCAGCCATTTATTTCAGGCAGCATGGAACTCAAATAACCTTCATAATTGGCATAAAGGTCATCCATTGAACCGGTGTAATCATCTCCCATTTGTGGAAGACTCGGATGAGATATTGGCAGAACTGCTGAAATGTAATACTTGCCATCACTGGTAATACCCTGGAATGAGTAGAACATATCATAGTTGTTGATCGGCCAGAATGCCTGACCATATTGGGTGAGATATCGGACCCCTGAACCATTTTGAAAATCTAAATATTCCACGCGAGCAGTAAAAAGCGCACCTGCATTCCAAAATGGCAGGAATGGTATGCTGGATGGAGCGTAATCTCGGGCAGCCAGTAGAGTTTTCAATTGATTGATAATATCCGTTACATCTGGATTTAGATTGGTATATTCCTCAACAGGAAAAACCTGGATCATAGGAGAGTGAAAAGTAATATCCAGGGGATATCCTTCTAGATTACAGACATCGTATTCTGGATTGTTTTGCCAGGAATCACCACTGGTGACTGCTTCCATCGTCTCACCTTGCGCACCACTGGCTACTTCATAGGGAATGACCATTTCAATATTGTTATAAGTATAACTGTATCCCTCAGCGGGTGCTTCGGTTGGAGGAACCTCAGTAACTACGACAGGCTCGGTTATTTCTGGAGCTGGTGTTGTAATTTCAGGTGTTGGGGTATCTTCTCCTTCAGGTGTTTCAGTTTTTTCAATGACCGGTGTAGAAGTGGTGAAAGAGATCAACCCAAGATCACCAACTTTATCACTGACCCCCGGTATGAAGAAATATCCCAGTACAAGACATCCGACCATAGAAATGCACAATACAATAACGAGCAGTACCCAGATCCACCAACGACTCTTCTTCGGTCTCTGCGGTTGAGCAACAGGCTGTACTTGGGGAGCAGGTTGTTGGTAAGCAGCGGGTTGTTGAGTCAACTGGTATCCGCAGGTAGGGCAAAAACGGGCACCTGGTCGGATAGGGTTATGGCAATTTGGACATACTGGTTGAGCCTGGCTCATGATTCCTCCTGATGAAATGGTTCAATACGATTGAGTTACCCTGTGAGGTGTATTGTTTCAAGTTGGTAAAAAGATGAAGATTAACTATTGATTATAAATCAACAATTATTAAGCATGTTATTTTATTCCAGAGAAAGTTTTATTGACAGTAAAATCCGGGTGCGGTATGCTTAATCTGGGAATGGCAAGGTCCTGGTGGGCTTCCCGGTCTTCAAAACCGGTGACGGGTCGCTTTGCGGGCCGTGGTGGGTTCGACTCCCATCCATTCCCGCCTGTTTTCTAAAGATATATGAGAATGGTGCGGCATGGACCAACAAATTGATGTAACTCCCGATCTTCCTCCAAACCCCGAACAGATAGATATCCTCATCAGGCGTATCATGCACGTCGAAGATACCACACTGGGAAATCCAAATCTTGGCTATGCTGTTCGATACCGTGGAAGGATCTATCAGGAGGATACCGCGGCTGCATACAGGCAACTGGAAGAGGCGTTGAAGTCATACGACTTTACCCCTCTATTCCGCTGGGAGGGTGACCGGCATGTGATATTGCTTGTCAAAGGAGTGATCCGACCGAAACCATCCAACCCATGGGTAAATTTAATCCTATTCATTCTCACCATCATCAGTGTTATTGCAGCCGGTGGTTTAAGTGGCAGTGAACCACTGCCTGCCGGCTTTTTCCCCATAATAGGCGCCATTATCGCACGAGGCTGGTCATTCACGGTTGCATTGCTGGCAATTCTGGCGGCACATGAATTTGGGCACTACCTGATGGGAAGAAAAAATAAGGTGGCAGTGAGCCTTCCATATTTCATCCCCATGCCCCCGCCATTTGGGATCTTTGGAACGATGGGTGCTTTCATTAATATGAAATCCATTCCTCGCAACCGTCGCGAATTGCTGGATATTGGTGTGGCAGGACCTCTGGCTGGAATGATTGTGGCAATTCCTGTTCTTCTCTTAGGGCTAAAACTTTCTTCGCTAAGTGTAGTGCAGGTATCCGTACCCCCTGGTACGAGCATTCTGGAAGGGAATTCGCTGCTTTACTTGTTTGCCAAATTCGCTGTTTTTGGCAAATTATTGCCGGCCCCGGTAGATTATGGTGGTCTTACACCTTTCCTGTACTGGGTACGTTACTTCTTTACAAGTAGTCCATTACCCATTGGAGGTCTCGATGTAATGCTGCACCCCGTGGCATGGGCGGGTTGGGCAG
>JBDKSY010000147.1:0-6506 GCA_039680395.1 Anaerolineaceae bacterium
CGGTGGAAAAGAAGCCTTTCAATCACCTGCTACCGGGCAGTCTGGCGCTTACATTTGGCATGCTGGGATGCAATTTTCATTGTGATTTCTGCCAGAACTGGGTCACCAGCCAGACTCTGCGCGATCCAGCTGCCAGTATTGGTGCAGAGTACATCCAGCGCATTTCGCCAGAGCAGATGGTGCAAACTGCCAAACGAAATGGCTGTAATCTGGTGGTATCTTCATACAATGAGCCACTTATCACCAGTGAGTGGGCGGTAGCGATCTTCAAACAGGCAAAAGCTGCAGGCTTACGGTGTGCGTATGTTTCCAACGGGCATGCCACACCCGAAGTAATGGAATACCTTGCTCCTTACCTCACAGCATACAAGATAGATCTGAAAACGATGCAGGCCAATCAGTACCGCCAGTGTGGCGGCAAACTGGAAGCGGTACTGGAAAGCATTCAACTGGCGCATAAGATCGGCTTATGGGTCGAGGTGGTCACCCTGGTGATCCCTGGATTCAACGATAGCACCCAGGAGTTATGGGATACATCACGCTTTATTACTTCGGTTTCCCGTGATATCCCCTGGCATGTCACGGCTTATCACTCTGACTATAAACATGATGCACCTCCTACCAGCGCCAAAAAGCTGCAAGAAGCTGCCGAAATCGGGCAGGAAGCAGGTTTGAAATTCGTATATGCCGGAAACCTGCCGGGGAGAGTCGGTTCTCTGGAGGATACCCACTGCCCCAACTGCTTGAAGGTGCTGGTAAAGCGCCGGGGGTATTACGTGATCGAAAACCATTTGAAAGAAACCAATGCCTGCCCGTATTGCGGTACCGTGATCGCCGGGGTATGGCAATAAAATTCGAGAAAGTGCTTTAGAGGAGGTGAACCTATGGAAAAGAAAAATACCCTTACCAAAATGCTTGCGATTATGGGCACCCTATTGGTCTGGTTCCCACTTCTTGCAGCAGTGATCTTATCCATTGCTCACCTGATCAGGTCTGGAAAATTCCTCTTTGACTTTTTGATCCCGGCAGAGATCTTCTATGTGATCTTGATCGGTGGAGCACTGCTCATATGGGCAGCAGTGCGCGCAAAAACCTACTGGGCATGGATCATCTGGAGTCTGGTGGGAGCCGTGGTGTGCCTGGTTGCCAGCCAGGGATTGGCGATGGTCACCGGTATAGCCAGTGGTACTCGCCCCGCTGAAGGGTTCTGGTGGATCATGGTGATGGTTTTAATGGGATTGGTGATCGTGGCAGAGATCATCGAGGGTATAGGTGGAATTCTTCTAACACGGAAATTATTCACACCAGATCCGAAGAGTTGATTTTTTAGAATTTCCAGGGAATAGAAATTATTTACGGGCTGGTTACCGATGGCTGCACCCAGGGTGTGGGTGTTGGTGCAGGCACCGGGAATGTTGTGATATCTTCCACATAATCCGAAGCTCCCGGGCACTCCTCTTCGAGAGAAATCCTCACATGCTGCCAGTCGAGAGGATCGCTGTCATAATATGTCTCTTCCAGCGCACCCGCCAGGCAACCCGCACCGGCATTGTAATTCACCAGGGTGAACCGCCACAGGTCTTCATACCCGGCCAATGTACGAGTATCTTCTCTGGTGATGTTATACATGATCTGGTCAACCTGCTGGCAGTTGGCAACCAGAGTATTGGCAAAAACCTCGACGCTGAAATTTGCCTGCGAAAGATCAATTCCCATCGCACAAGTTGCGCACGAGGCATCCACCGTTTGAACCAAAGCGCCACGCAGCATGTTCTGTTGTTCATCCGTCAAGTGCACAAAGCCTTTATCGCAGGTATCCTGGCTGAGCACCAATGGGCAGAACTGGATGTAAAAACCTTCATTCCATAACAGCAATGTATCCGCACCATATTCTGACATCTGCCCCAACCCGGCTTCCATGTAGGTGGTAAAGATCCCAGGCCAAAACTGACTTTCACGACTAAAAAGGTTTTTCAATAATTGGGCTGGAACGCCCGTCTTTTTTGAAACATCGAGAATATCGTTGTTAAAATCATTCTGCCATTCATCCAGTTTGGTACGGCTGGCCTGCACACCGCACTCCGAAGCCACTCCCGAAAGGGTCAACCCGCCATCCGGGCAATTGGATACATCCACCATTCCCTGATTGATCAGCCGTGCTGCCAGGTAATAGTAAGAAACACTGGATTGTAGTTCAACGCTGCTAGTCGGTGTCTGCAACCAGGTTGGCAACCCTGTGGCATCCGGAAATACCTGCCAGATATCCGAGCAACTTGCTGGCTTTTCACCCACCCACTGACTGCTGAGCACATCCGCAATCCAGAGCTGCTCGTCATCGCCATCTCCTTCGGGATCACTGAAATCACCCTGGGGTAATGCCCGCACCAGAGCGGTATAAGTTTCACTTGAATCACCAAAAGAGGAATCCGCCCAAAATTCTAGATCTATCCCCTGTTCACCGGTGGGCTGCAAAGGTAATTCACAGATACTGCCAGCACAGGAGAAGGGTTCACCACCGATTATCCCATTGATCGTAATAATAGTCTCGTTGGGTAAGGGTTCTTGCCCCTCAAATACGAGATAAGGCTGGCTGCTGCAGGTATACGTGGGTGGTGTATATTCACATCCTTTCAGCGACAGCCAGATATTGGGCAGCGGTAATTCGACATCCACCTCTTTTGAGCCAGCGCCTTCTCCTACATAGAGTAAATAAACCCCGCTGCATTTGGAAACATCTCCGCCTTTCCCTGCCTGTTCGCACGGAGGAGTATCCATCCAGTCTTCATAACGTTCAGCACCACAAGCACTGTAGATTTCACTACCTTTTGGCAGCCCATCATGTTCAACTTTGATATTACAGACGTACCGATTATTCTTCCAACGCACCATCCACCACTCGTACAGGTGGGTCTCTACAGTAAAATGTGATATTCGGTTATGAGTGACAGGTGTAGGTGTTGGAGTGGCTGCATTATTCAGATGAGATGCCTGAATGCTGCGCGGAGAAAATGCCCCTAGAGCGAGAAGTACTACCAGAATTGCCATCAAGGCGAAATTCCGCTTCTTCAATCCTTATTCCCCAGATATTATCAGATGTCATAATAGTGTAGCAAAATACCAGGGGAGTCACAAGAGGAAGTATTTATTTTTCAGCTTTCCTCTTCGATCCCGATCAATGTGCGGGCATTGCTGATCTGAACTGGTTCACCAATGATGCCGATCTGGTCACCAGCTTCGAATATGGTCATGGATTTGGGATTGGCGGTCAATTCGCTATTTCGGACCAAAGCCACCACAGACGCGCCTGTCTGTGCGCGAATGTTGCTTTCTGCCAGGCTTTTTCCAATGATCGGGCTATCATCCGGCAGGAACAACCAGGTGAGCTCAATTCCTTTCGATGCATGGAGAAGTTGGTGCAATGACCGGTGTTCTGCGTTGGTGGTGATATTCAGGTCGTAATTATCCTGGCGAACTGATTCGGCATACTCATGCACTTCCCTTAATGGGAACCCCAGACTGATCAGGGTGTGGTAGATCAATTCCAGGCCTTCTTCCAGTTCAGCCTGTACGGTGTGCTGTGCACCCAGCTTTGCCAGCACCCGTACTCCCTCCTGGCTTGAAGCTCGTGCAATAATGGGCAGTTTGGGGTTTAAAGTCTTTGCAGTCGTGACGATCAGGCTGGAAGCCGATTCGCTTTTCAGTGTGATCACCAGTACGCTCG
Organism: Anaerolineaceae bacterium; assembly: GCA_039680395.1. Lineage (GTDB taxonomy): Bacteria > Chloroflexota > Anaerolineae > Anaerolineales > Anaerolineaceae > UBA4782. The sequence goes on from JBDKSY010000147.1 coordinate 3,722, forward strand.
CCTTTTCCAGGCAGGCGTGGGTGAGGATCTCAGAATTTGCAGCATCACCATACAATGTAAGAATTTTCCGTTCATTCAATCCATCAATCAGTTCGGCATCCGACTCGATCACCAGCGTGGGCACATTCAGAGATTTAAGTACATCCACTATTTGCTTCCCCACCCTGCCGTATCCAATGATGACCGCATGGTTCTTTAGCTGGCTTTCATCAATTTCTGGAAGTGGTTTCGCTGATTCTAATTTTCGCCAGAAGCCGGGCATGCGCTTGAGTAGTTTTTCCAACCTCGGCAGGAGTTTGAAAAGAAAGGGATTGAGGGTAATGGATATGAGCGATGCAGCCAGGAGGAGCGAATATTGATCGGCATTCAACAATTTAAGGGAAACACCTGCCTGACCAATAATAAAAGAGAATTCACCCACCTGCGCCAGACCCACGGCGATAACCAAAAATGTCCGTGCCGGACGCGGAAAGAACAATCCCAGGAGAAGCACGATCAGAGGTTTGCCCACCAAAACCAGTAGAGAAAGAGCGATCACCTGGGTAATGTGCTGTCCTAAAAAGGTAGGATTGACCAGCATTCCCACCGAAACGAAAAACAATACCGAAAACGCTTCACGAAATGAAAAGACATCCGCCCCTACCTGGTAACTGAGGGGCGATTGGCTGATGATGGCGCCTGCAACAAAAGCACCCAGTGCCAATGACACCCCAAAAAGTTCAGCCGCACCCATAGCTGTACCCAGGGTGATGGCAAGAATTGCGAGAATGAACAATTCACGTGAGCGAGTACGAGCGATACGTTCCAGAGCCCAGGGCAGCAACCGTGTCCCAATAAAGAACATGACAGCCACAAATGCTGCAGCTTTCAAAAGGGTGATGGCCAGATTTTTCCAATCGAAACCTCCAGAGCTGGCTACCATGGATGGCATCAACACAAGGATCAGGACAGATAGGATATCTTCCATGACCAGCCAGCCCACCGCAGCCTGACCATGCGAAGTGTTCAGCAGCGAGTTATCCATCAGCCCGCGCAGTAAAACGACAGTACTGGCTACAGAAATAGATAACCCCAGTACAATTCCAGTCTTCAGATCCCAACCCCACAGCAGGCTCAAACCTGCCCCCAGCAACGTGGCAAGGAGGGTTTGAAGCAACGCCCCTGGTACTGCTATATCCCGGACATTCCATAGATCCTTAAAGGAAAAATGAAGCCCGACGCCAAACATCAGAAAGATGACGCCCAGTTCTGCCAGTTGCTGGATGGTTTCCACATCCCCTTTGAAACCGGGAGTGAAGGGGCCAATAACGATTCCAGCCAGTAAATAACCCACAATGGTTGGCAGTCCAATCCGGCGGGCGATGATACCGCCGATAAAGGCAACCACCAACGCAATAGTAATGCTGATCAATAAGGGAACATCATGCATGAGGTTTCTTCCAAAAATATTTGATTAATAAAAATTCGCAGTGCTTTAACGAAGCATCAGACAAAGGATGATGCAAAATGATCAAATCGGGTGGATAAACCATATCCGGAAGAATGCCCCTCAGACGGAACACTTCCTGCAGGCAGTCCATTTTCCCCGATTTGAAAGACTGAAGCCACTATCTGATAACCTAAATGTAGTTTAACAAAAAATATTCCCTATCACAAGGGAATCTGGGAAAAAATAAATATATACTCATAAAACAGGAGTGCTTAACCTGTCTTTTTCCCTTTGCGAAGTATAGCAGACTGCACCAACACACCAAACAGGAAAATTACTCCCACAGTAATGATTGCCATCACGCCATCCAGGTTGATGGTTTGAACGATGATCATTGCCCCACAAAGCGATGAAAGCAGCGTCAGTGCCCAACCAAATATGCGGACCACCAGCAAAATACCCAGCAAGCCGCATGCCACGATCAATATCCACGACCAGTTGCCAATGTCCAGGTTGAGTAATCGGATGCCACTCAATGCGATGTACCCGCCAGCTGCAAAACCTGCAACCGACAGTGCGACTTTCTGGATTAACAGTGTAAACGCTGCACCGAGAACTCCAATACCCAGCGCGATCAACATTTGCGTGGTACCGTTCATTCCATCAAACAGTTTATTGACAAGAAGCAGACCACCGATGAAACCCAATAACCCCACTACCAGCCAGTAAAGTTTTCGTCCAAAAAGTACCAGGGCAGAACCTGTAAAAAGTAAAGGAATAGTTAACATATTTATAGCGTTCCTCAAATAAAAGGCACCTTGAATGGTGACTTTTATTTGTAGAATCGTTACAAGAACTATGCCGAATTATTCTGTATTACTGCTCAATGGTGGGGGTTACTGTCTCGCTGGGTGTAGGCGTAATGGTTTCAGTTCTTGTAAGGGTTGGTGTACGGGTAACGGTAATCGTTCTGGTGAGAGTGATCGTTCTGGTACGCGTAATGGTGCGCGTGAAGGTGGCGGTTCTCGTGGGGGTATTGGTTGGTGTGGGAGTGTCAGTGGGTGTTGGTGATGTGGTCATTTCGTACACCAAAGTGGTTTCAATAATAGAAGGGGCTTCAGGTAGAAGCACAAAATCTACTGCCTGTTGCATTAAAGCCTGGATTGCTTCGCTATGAGGAAGAAAAACTTCAGTCACCGGCTGGTCAGAGATCTGAAAAGTTTCCATTTCAGCTTCTCCCAGGGTAAACGCACCGATCCGGTGCGGACCACCCAGTTTAAGCGCAAACGGGATTAGAGCGGTTAAATCTTCCAGAAAGAGATCGCTTTCGACCATACCACGAAATTCCGGCACCCA
>JBDKSY010000148.1:0-1626 GCA_039680395.1 Anaerolineaceae bacterium
TTCATCCCGAACAGGTACTAAAATTCAGTGGAATTGGTTGCTCAAGTAAAAGTCCAACGTATTTCCTTGGCGGGTCATTTGGGTTCAACGGTTTACATGGTCGCATGCCTTCGCTCGCATTGGGGGCATCCTTTGCCAATACCCATTTGCGAGTGATTGGTGTAAGCGGCGACGGAGACACTGCCAGCATTGGATTTGGACAGTTCAAACACCTGGCCAGGCGAAATATTCCAATGGTGTATATTGTCGAGAACAATGGCGTTTATGCATTGACAAAAGGTCAATTTTCTGCAACAACAGAAAAAGGGTTAACGTTGAAAAAGCAGGGTGTTAACCCTTTTCAGCCTATTGACATTTGCCTTGAAGCATTGACTGCCAACGCGAGTTTTGTCGCTCGATCATTTGCTGGCGATCCACGGCAATTGGTTTCATTGCTGAAAGCAGCATTGAGCCATCGCGGAATTGCCATTTTAGATGTGATCAGCCCATGTGTGACTTTCCATAACCAGGATAACAGCCACCATTCATTTACCTGGGTGCGCGAAAATAAAATTCCTATTCAAGATATTACTTATATTGCACCCGAAGACGAGATCATGATCAAGGATTTTGAAGAAGGAACCACCAGAGAAATTGAACTCTTTGATGGTTCGACCCTGAAGTTAAAGAAAGTTGGAAAAGACTACGATCCAACAGACAAGTTTAGTGCTTATAAATTACTCACTGAAGCAATAGATGAAAATCATGTAGTAACAGGGTTGATCTATATCAATCCCGAACAGACGACTTTGTTTGATATTCATCAGCTTCCAGATGATTTGCCCTTAAACAGGTTGCCAGAAAGCCGTATTCGACCACCCAGGGAAAGCATTGATAAAGTGAATAAGATGATGTTCTGAACCTGTTTTATCTGGCAATTGGGCGAGTGGAATCTCGGATCCATTCGCTCCATGAACCAGCGTACAATTTTGGTATGCCAGTTCCTGAAAAGGCAAAAGCAAAGATCAAATTACATGCAGTAACACCTGATCCACAATAAATGATGGTATTTTCTATTGAGTGACCGGAAATAAGGTCACTCAATTCTTTTTTTAGGTCATCGGCTTCTCGATAATTGTTATCTATAGTCAAACTGATCCCATGAAAACGGTTTACTGCTCCAGGGATATGACCGGCAACCGGATCAATCGTTTCGTTTTCACCATGAAAACGATCTCTGGCACGTGCATCTATTAAAATGTAATTTTTATCATGTAGAGATGAAAGTACAAATTGAGTTGAAACGAGCATATTTTCCTGGAACATGCAAGGATAAGGTATGTAGGATAATTTATTTTGAGAAGGGACAAGAGTAGAAACGGGGAAACCCATTTTTACCCATTTAGCATACCCGCCATCAAGCATTGCAACAGAGTTATGGCTAACATATTTCAATAGCCACCACAAACGGCTGGCAGCCATGGATCCATTTTCCTGGTCATAAACAATCACATGGGTTTCTGGAGTGATATTCCACTCGGATAACTTTTGACAAAATATTTCGAAATCGGGTAATGGGTGCCTTCCCGAAGAAGGAGTAATTGGTGAAGAGAGGTCATTTTTCATATGAGCGTAAAATGCACCAGG
>JBDKSY010000149.1:0-5269 GCA_039680395.1 Anaerolineaceae bacterium
CCTTGCACCGCGGCTGGTGCCAGTACCACTTCAACCAGCGGATATCGCTGGCGCAAGATGTTCAACATATCCTGCAAAGCTGCTCCTGTGGAGGAGGTAACGATGCCGATCAATCGAGGTCGTTCTGGAAGAGGTCGTTTCCTGGCGGGGTCGAAAACCCCTTCGTCTTCCAGTTTCGCCTTTAACCGCATGAACTCCTGGTAAAGCAGCCCTTCACCGGCCAGTTGAACGGTATCAATGTAAAGCTGGTAATCGCCGCTGCGTTCGTACACCCCAATACGGCCGTGCGCAGTGATGGACATGCCATCCTGAAGTTTCCCCCGCAACCGTGGAACATATGTCTTCCAGATGACGCAGCGTAACGCTGCCTGGTCATCCTTTAAAGTCAGATACACATGACCTGAAGTATGGTATTTGAGATTGGATATCTCACCCTGCACCCACACATCCTGCAGCACAGGTTCAGATTCCAACAGCGCTTGAATAAAACGCGTGATTTCGCTGACAGATAAAGTGGCAGGACTAAACAAACCAGGTTGGTGCATTAAACGATTGCCTTCACTACTTCGATCCCATTCGAGGCCATGTGATATAGAAATACTGCATGCAGCAGATCACCATCATGCGCGAAACCGCCTTCTTTTTTTGCGGCGGATACCGGGCGGTCGAATGTCTGTACACAATTCTCTGGAATGATCACCCTGCGTTTCAGATTTCTGGAATTGGCATCCAGTTGCAAGAACATGGCAAGTTGATAAACGCAAATATCCGTGACATCACCCACCACCACGTAGGTTTCGACCTCTGGGTGAACAACCACCCAATCTTCAAATTCAGTTTGCAGTCCTGAAGCAACTGTGTTCTTGGGAATGATCTGAATGTGGCTGGCAAAAGGTAGTGCTTTCAATTCATCTACTGGTTCGGATTCTGCGGTACCTCGAATGCAGTGTGGCGGATAGGCTTTGAATTCCAATGCGTCTGGGTCGTGACTGTCTGTCATGAGCAGGATCTTTGTTACACCCTTGTTCCAGGCAGTCTGCATCAACTGGGTAACGGGTTCAATGATGGGTTCTACACGCGGGCTGGCAAGGGCTCCAAAACGGATAAATCCATTGATGATATCCACTGCGGTAATGGCACAGGTATCTGGCTGGGCGAATAGATCTGTGGATTGTTTGGCGGGGATTTGCTGCAGCCAGGTTTCCACATACGCTAGAAATGGTTTCGATGTTTCAGATAGATCTTGTTTCATGGTACATCCTTTCGTTACTTCCTTATTTTACCCATGATTGGGTTTCGTAACCAATTCTCGATTTTTTCATCCTTGTGGATTCCTTCATGTTTCTTTACAATTTCTGTATGAGAGGATGGTGATGTATGGCTGAAAAACTTGACCTTGTCCGAATGCATAAATCACTGTATGCCCCTTCAGATAGGGAAATCCATATTGTCGAAGTACCTGTATTTTCATTCCTGATGATCAATGGAACGGGTGATCCTAACACCGCACCCATGTACCAGGAGGCACTTACTGCCCTCTATGGGTTGGCATATACCATCAAATTTGCCAAGAAGAAGGAAACCGGGCAGGATTTTAAAGTAATGCCACTGGAAGGATTATGGTGGGTGAAGGATCTGGCTGATCTTGATTTTAAGAATAAGGATAACTGGTTCTGGACGATGATGATCGTTCAACCCTCTTTTATCACTCAGGCTGATTTCGAAACCGCTCAAAAAATCGTACTCAAGAAAGGGGGCAGTGAGCTTGCGGCATCCGCTCGCTTTGAGGTTTATGATGAGGGTACTTCCGTTCAGGTATTATATCTGGGTGCCTACGCAGATGAATTGCCAACTGTTGAGAAGATGCATGCTTTTGCCAGGCAGCAGGGATATGAACTGCATAAGAAGCATCACGAGATCTACATGAGCGATCCTCGTCGCACTGCCCCGGAGAAGCTGAAAACCATCATCCGCCAACCAGTATTCAAGCCTTAATTCTTCGACGACACACGGTATCGTGAGATTGATTTACCACCAAGGCCACCAGGAGCACAAAGGAAAACATATTCTTTGTGCATTTTATAGTAAATCCTTTTATTTCTGTCATTGTGAACCCCCGCTTTTTAGGGTGACACTTGCACCGCACTGCGTTTGTTGCAGTGCAGGTAAGCAATCTCACATAGAGAGACTGCTTCGTGATGCTCGCAGTTACCGTTGGGTTTTTGTAGGGGTTTAGCATCGGGGCAGAGCGAATGAATGGCTGGGTCAAGACAGCATCCCCGATGATAAACCCGAAAATTATTCTATGTCCATAATGATGCCAGGATTTGTCATATGTGGGTTTAGCATCTGGAAATTTATTTGTTTTTTCTCCATTGGCATCATCCTAGCTGCTAAACCCCTGCGAACCCCATTTTTTTTAGATAGGATAAATGGTATACAATAAAGAATCTCTCTCAAAAACCATCATCGGGGGTCATCATGACTCTGCAGCAAGGGCAAATTCTCAATAATCGTTATCGCATTGTAAAACTGATCGGGCAGGGCGGGTTTGGCGCAGTCTATCGCGCCTGGGATCTGCACATGAACAGCGTTTGTGTTATCAAAGAGAACCTTGATACTTCTCCGGAAGCAAATCGCCAGTTCATCCATGAAGCTCAGATCCTCTTTAGAATGAAACATCCAGGATTACCTTCAGTATTTGATTACTTTGATCTGGCTGGGCAGGGGTTGTACCTGGTAATGGAATACATTGAAGGGCAGAATCTGGAAGAGATCATCCATTCCTATGGTCCCCTCTCTGAATCTGACGCGGTGAATTGGATCAGCCAGGTATGTGAAGCATTGGAATATCTGCATGGTCAGAACCCGCCGGTGATCCATCGGGATATCAAGCCGCAGAATATCATCCTCACCCCGCAGGGAAGAGCTGTGTTGGTGGACTTTGGGGTGGCAAAGGTGTATCAATCTCAACAGCAGACGACCATGGGTGCGCGGGCGGTGACACCTGGTTTTTCCCCACCTGAGCAGTATATGCTCACCGGAACGGATGAGCGTAGCGATATTTATTCGCTGGGAGCCACACTGTATACGTTGTTGACCGGGCAGATTCCACCAGAAGCTATGGCGCGCATGTTGGAAACAGAGCTGATACCTGTCAAACAATTCAAACCCACGATTTCAACAAAAACCATATCTGTGATTGAACGGGCATTAGCGATAAAGAAGTCAGACCGGTTTGCCAGTGTAAAAGAAATGTGCCTGGCGCTGGCGGAAAAGAGTATTGCAGAAATACCAGCCAAAAAAGTCACAGTACAGCAGAAGACGGTCATGAAAACGATGATCTCTGAAACGGTACGAGCGGAAGGAACGGCGATACCACAAAAGAAAAAGTTTTTAAAGGAGAATAAAGGTGTGGTTATCACCTTGGTGGTGATTATAGTGATGGTTTTCGCTCTTCTATCAACACCCTGGCTATTTGGGTATGCTACTGGTACTCAAAAACCTATTACCCAGGCTACTGCTACTCAAAAACCTATTGCTGAACCTACTGCTACTCAAAAACCTATTGCCCAAGTTACTGCTACTCAAAATTCTTATACCAGCCGCACTCTGGCAGGACATACTGACTGGGTAAACAGCGTTGCTTTTTCTCCTGATGGGCGCACTCTGGCTTCAGGAGCCAGGGATAGAACTATCAAATTATGGGACGTGAACAGCGGAACCGTTATGCGCACATTGATAGGAAATAGTTATTCTGTATATGTATATAGTGTTGCTTTTTCACCGGATGGGCGTACCCTGGCTTCAGGATCATCGGATGTTACAGTTGAAATATGGGATGTGGAAAACGGGAGTTTGATTCGCACATTGAAAGGTCATATTGGTAGTGTATTCAGTGTAGCTTTTTCACCGGATGGGCGCACCCTGGCTTCAGGATCTGGCGATAACACCATCAAATTATGGGATGTGGAAAGCGGGAGTCTGATTCGTACGCTGGAAGGTCATACTGATTGGGTATACAGCGTTTCTTTTTCGCCTGATGGGCGTACCCTGGCTTCAGGATCTGATGATCACACTATCAAATTGTGGGATGTGGAAAGCGGGAGTCTGATCCGCACACTGGAAGGTCATACTGGTGGGGTAAACTGCGTTGCTTTTTCACCGGATGGGAGTACCCTGGCTTCAGGATCTATTGATGAAACCATCAAACTGTGGGATGCGGAAAACGGGAGTCTGGTTCGCACACTGACAGGTCATAATAAAAGTGTAACAAGTATAGCTTTTTCACCGGATGGGCATACCCTGGCTTCAGGATCAGCGGATCATACCATCAAATTATGGGATGTGGAAAGCGGGAGTCTGATCCAAACCCTGGAAGGTCGTCCTTATTCGGTATCGAGTATAGCTTTTTCGCCCGATGGGCGTATCCTGGCTTCAGGCTCTGTAGATGAAACGATAAAGTTGTGGAGTTTGCCATAATTATTGTTTGCTAAGGCTATTTCACCACAAAGAGCACCAAAATCACGAAAAACGCGAGATTGCCACGCCCTGAAATAGGGACTTAATGACAACATGGTTTGTCACTGCGAAGCGTGGCCGTCTCAAAAGGAGCAGATTGCCACGTCCCAAAGAACGGGGCTCGCAATGACGGATGGGTTTGTCACTACGAAGCGAGGCAGTCTCAAAAGGAGCAGATTGACACCCCCAAAAAGCGGGCTCGCGATGACAGTTGGGCTTGTCACTGGAGCGTGGCAGTCTAAAGGGAACAGATTGACACCCCCAAAAAGCGGGCTTGCAATGACGAAAATTAATTGGTGCGGTCAAAGAGCGACCACACCCAGAGAACAAATGGAGTTCGCAATTGCATAATTTATTTCAAGGTAGTTTTACGGGGTCTTCCGGCTCGTGTTCCACCCGCCGTGCCAGGAGATGCCCGGTATGCAGGTGCCGTGATGACCAGGAACTTGCAGAACCTCTGATCCAGCATCCGGCTGCGGATACGGGGATCGAGCTCATCCAGCGTGGATGTGGTGGTGATCACGGTGGGCAGCTCTGCGTTGTAGCGGTAATTCAAGATCTGATAGAGCTTCTCCCGTGCCCAGGGGGTGGCACTCTGCGTACCCAGGTCATCCAGGATCAACAGGCTATTGGTGCGAACCTGTTCGAATAATTCATCATAAGTGACGACGCTGTTGGGGCTGAATGTGGCGCGCAGATGATCCAACAGATCGGGTACCACCACAAACATCGGACTTTCACCCATCGA
>JBDKSY010000150.1:0-10346 GCA_039680395.1 Anaerolineaceae bacterium
AACTGGGTATCAGCGATCGGACCGTGCAGAACCATCTGGCCAACACCTTTCAGAAATTGAATGCCGAGAGCCGTACGGAAGCAGTCATGCGCGCGGTATCACTTGGTCTGATCCCAGCCAATATCGCAGAAGAGGGATTGTGAGCTTCGTGACCAGATGAAACTAAAGGTGCGAGTTGTCTGAGTCTGATCACCCTGCCGTGAAAAAATCGAATTGGAGGGGATTTACCCTCCAATTATTTTTGATTACCATACTACCATTAACTGTTTTACTTCTGGTGGTGGCCTTCGGCAGCCAGACGCTTCATCACGAAGCCATGCGCAGCCTGGTGGGTGATCGAGATCTGAGAACCGTCCGTGCGGCCTCCTCATCTATCGAACGGGAAGTAACCCATCTGACCGGCGCCATTCAGTTGATCGCACGGGAAATGGGAGACCAGCCCGATTTTTCCTCTATCCGCTTCACTACAGACGAAATCGCCTCCACCTTCGAAGGGGGGATCGCGCTTTATACCCGAAATGGAGACTTGATTCGCGCCTCAACAACCGGAATGGATTGGGCGGCCATCCCGGCCCTGTTTACTGACCCATTCAAGGCATCAACGCCAAACGATTCGATGCCGGTTTTTTCGAACCTGATCACACCGCCAGGAACAACCCAATCGTATATTTTTCTTGCTACACAAACAGAATCGGGTAATGCGCTTCTTGGGGCGTTTTCTCCAAAAAACCTGATCGACATAACGGTTGGTGATTTGGCAAATTCTGGTCAGGTCACCATCCTGGTCATCAGTCCAAAGAAAACGAAAGGGGATTTCGACGTTCTCTATCGTGCCGGTCCCACGAAAATGGATGAGTACGTTCAATCGCATCCAGGGATCAGCGAGGCACTGAATGGCGAAAGTGGGATCAATTATTATCAAGGCAACGAGGGTGAGCACGTCGTCGCCTTTACTCCCATCCATCCGGTTGGATGGGGATTGGTGATTGAAGAAGCCTGGGAAGATATCGCCAGCCCTTACTTAATCAGCACCCAGTCGGCCCCTTTGGTCCTGGCTCCGGTTTTCATACTGGCAATCTTCACGATCTGGTTTGGGGCGCGCAGGATTGTGACCCCGTTACAAAAACTAGAAAAACAGGCCGCGGGCCTCGCCAGGGGGAATTTTGAAGCTATCCGGCAGCAAGTGGGTGGGATCGAAGAGATCCGTAATTTACAGCTCGAATTGATCGATATGGCGGATAAATTGAAAGCAGCCCAACAGAGCCTGCGCAGTTACATCGGCGCGATCACTGCTGGAGTGGAAAATGAAAGACGCAGCCTGGCACGGGAACTGCATGATGACACCATCCAGGTGCTGATTGCGCTCAACCAACGCCTTCAATTGATCTCGATCAATTCCCCCGAGGCGCAAAAAGGCTCTCTGAGCGAACTGCAAACATGGGTCCAGCAAGCCATGACCAACCTACGCCGCATGATCCGCGGTCTGCGCCCGATTTATCTGGAAGACCTGGGAGTGGTCGCTTCTTTGGAAATGCTGGTTCAGGAGATGGGACAAACCGCCAACATCCCAATTGCCTATAAAGTAAGGGGTCAAGAACGCGGTATGGATGCACAAAAGGCAATGTCGGTGTATCGCATCGTCCAGGAATCGCTCAATAATGTGATCCGCCATGCCGGGGCCAAACACGCCTGGGTGGAACTGGATTTCACCGACTCGGAAGTCTTTGTTCAGATTCGAGATGATGGAAAAGGGTTCGTCGTTCCGGCCAATCCGGCTGAATTTCCAGAAAAGGGACATTTCGGTTTGTTGGGGCTGCAAGAACGGGCCGAAATAATCAATGCCGAGCTAAAAATCCTCTCAACACCAGGTCAGGGGACCATTATCACCTTACAAGTAAGGTAGGCATTAACGCTTACCTATAATCCGGCTACTTGGCGCTGTTCACTGTTCGAACAGCGCCTTATACTTTTATTTGTAAGTGAGATCAAATTAATTCGGTCTATCACGTAGACCAAAAGGAGAAATCGATGGCAAAAGACCCAGTCTGTGGCATGGACGTCGATCCCAAGACGGCGGCCGGGAAATCCGATTACCAGGGAACGACATTTTACTTTTGTTCGTCAGGGTGTAAGAAGGCCTTTGATAAAGAACCCCAGAAATATGTGGGGAAGGCTGAGGACAGCCACTCCGGACACCACCACTAAAACTTCCTCTCCCTTCCCCGTTTGGTAAATAAGCAAACGGGGAAGGTCTTAAAAGGTATTATGATCACCATTCCGATCGACCCCATTCTGTTTTCAATAGGTCATTTCCATCTCCGATGGTACAGCCTGATCGTAACGGCCGCCGTGATTCTTGGCGTCTGGTTGGCGCTTAAGGAAGCTGGACGAAAAGGCTTCAATACCGAACGGCTCACGGACAGCGTCTTATGGATTGTCATTGCCGGCATGGTTGGCGCGCGGCTATTCCACGTGATTGATCATTGGCCGGATGAATTCGCCGCCAATCCAATCCGCGCTTTGTATATTTGGGAAGGCGGCCTGGCAATCTGGGGCGGCGTGCTGGGAGGGCTCGCGGCCACCGCAGTACTTGCACGCATCAATCATTGGAAGTTACCGCGCCTGCTGGATGCATTTGTTCCCGGCGTGGTTCTGGCCCAGGCTGTTGGAAGAATCGCGTGCATCATCACCGGAGATGCTGTTGGTAGACCGACCAATGGTCCGTTTGGCTTTGCTTATGTCAGCCCAAACGCGATGGTTCCCCAACTTGGCGTCTATTACACCCCCACGCCGGTCTACGAGATCCTGATGAACCTGGCTATCTTCTCCGTGCTTTGGAGCCTGCGCAAGAAAGGGTTTAAGGATGGAATTTTGACCTTGATCTATCTGGCGCTTTACTCTTTTGCCCGCTTCTTCATCGCTTTTACAAGCGCGTATAAGATCATTGCCCTGGGAATGAACCAGGCGCAACTTATCAGCATTATTGTGTTTGCAATCAGTCTGCCGCTCCTCGCCATTACGTTACTGAAGAAACGGCAGCTTTCCGTGAACGCCTGATATCGGAGGTTTCCAATGGAAAGGCCGTATGTCGACTTATCTCACCCAACCAAATCTCAAAAGGTGGCACATTACCTACTGGCAAGCATTCTCTTGGGATTTGGTGTCTATTTCCTCGTACAAGGAATTCTCACCATTCTGGCAAGCATAGGATTCTAGATGCGTCAAAATAACCAGCATAAAAGAAATCGCGCTTCAGTAAGTCATAGCAATCGCCGTTTGAACAAATTTGCCTTTACTGGGATCGCATTGATTGTCCTGGGCCTGGCCGGTGTATTGCTGTTCAATGCCTTTTATCGGGCTCCACTGCCGGTTGCCGGCAACGTTATCGACATTGCCGCGGACATGGGCGGATTCGATAAAGACGTGATCCGGGTGAAGGTAGGTGATCCGGTCACGATCCGTCTGCGTAGCCTGGATAACTCGCATCACACGGATGGTGGCGGAAAACACCAATGGGCCGTCGATGAATTTAATGCCAATGTTGTTGCCCCCCCAGAGGGAACCGCGATGACGACTTTCACACCGACCGAACCAGGAACATACGTTTTTTATTGTGACATTTGCTGCGGTGGGCGCGCCAATCCAACGATGAACGGCAAGTTGATCGTCGAAGGATAATTTAATGTCATCCACGATACTTCGCCGCAACCTGATCTTGTTATCCTTAGGCATTCTGGCGTTCGGAGCCGTAGGCCTCGCCGGATTCTGGCACCCGAATGCCCCTGAGGCGGCCATGCAGAGCTACCTGCCAGTGATTACGCTTCCTACGGTAATCATCGCCGGGGCAGTAGATGGGATCAATCCCTGTGCCTTCACTGTGTTGCTCTTATTCATCACGGCGCTGCTAACGACGCTCAAAGCAGGAGAGCAAAATATCACGGTAACCCGGGCGCGCCTGGTTGGGATGGGCAGCATTTATATTGGCGCGGTGTTCCTGACTTACCTGGCCCTGGGCGTTGGCCTGCTAAAGGCGGTGGATTTCTTCACCCGTCAGCATCTGCCGGCGCGGTTAGGCGCTCTTGTAGCCATTCTGATTGGCTTGTGGATGATCAAAGATTATTTCCTCCCAAGTTGGGGGTGGAAATTACAGGCTCCCGGCAAAGTGAGTGAGATTGCCCGCCAGTCCGCCCAGAAAGCTACCATCCCCGCCCTTGTAGTCGGCGGCTTCCTCATTGGCCTTTGCACGGTTCCTTGCAGTGGGGCTGTCTACCTGGGCGTCCTCAGCCTGTTGGCCCTACAACCAACCGCTATGTTAGGTTATGCATACCTGATTCTCTACAATGTCATCTTCATCATGCCATTGGTGGTGATCTTGATCCTGGCCTCTACTCGCCCAACACTTAACCGGCTGGCCCATTGGAATCTTCATCACAAAGAATGGGTGCGGTTGGCGCTTGGAAGTGGAGTGGTAATTATGGGGCTGATCATTCTGGCAACGGTGTAACTCTATGGCAAAGAATGAAAAGTACATTCCGGCACTTAACCAAAACTGGTTGACCCCACTGTATGACCCCTTGCTTAAATGGGGCATGCGGGAGAATGAGTTTAAGCGCCATCTGGTCGAGTATTCCAACCTTGCGAGTGATCAGCAGGTTCTTGACCTGGGTTGCGGTACGGGCACATTGACCATCCAGATAAAGCGGCGTTTCCCGCAGCTCAAATTGATCGGACTGGACGGCGACTCCACCGTGCTCCACATAGCCCAAAAGAAAGCCGAGGCTGCCGGCCTGTCCATCCAATGGAGGGAAGGGATGGCTACAGCCCTACCCTATCCTGATGCCTCATTTGATCGGGTCGTATCCTGCCTAATGGTGCACCATCTCATCGCTTCGAATAAGGTTAAAGCATTCCAGGAGGTCTTACGGGTTTTAAAATCTGGCGGTGAATTTCATCTGTTGGATTTTGGGAAACCGTCTAGTCTTGTGATGAGGATGATATCCATCCCAATTGCCCGCCTCGAGGAAGCCGGAGATAATATTCAGGGCTTGCTCCCGGAGATGTTACGCCGGGCTGGGTTTACCAGTATCGTTGAGATTTGGCGCTTTAAAACCATTTTTGGAGAACTGGTCCATTATCGTATTTTGCCTGAAGCTATATGAGGAAACGAGAAAATTATCAAATGCTTGATCCTGAAATCATGCTGCTTAATAAGGTTGACGAACAACTTCTCCAGCGCGGTTTTTTGCTCCCGAGAGTATGGACGGTTAACTTTCTTGTCGCCTTAAAATCCAAGCCTCTGATGATTCTGATTGGCCCACGCGAAGCCGAAAAAGAAGCGCTGGTCGAAAGTTATTGCCAAGTTATAACAGGCGGCGGTTCGAATCAATATCAACCGATGGTGGGACATCCCTGGTGGGCATCCCAAACCGCAGACGTCGCCATGTTTACACAAACTCAATCCCGGTTCAATACCCTCAAACTAGAAATGATGATCGAAGAAGCCGGGTTGCCAGGAAATCGGGATCGGTTCTATATTGCCAATATCAAGAGGATCAGCCCTGGTGAACTACAGGAGTATTTCTCGGAAACAGCCTTTCAACTTCGCCATGGTGAGTTGATGCGCTTGCCCACCTGCCATTTCTCAAATCCAGTTCCATTTCCACCCAACCTCGCCATCATTGGCACAATGGACACGCTCACGTTCCCCTGGTCGGATGCGGATCTGCTTTCGCAAACAACCGTCATTGACTGTGTGCCAACGAAATTACCCGGTTATCCATTGGTTGGCAATACGAGTCCGGATCCATTGGAAGAGAAACGATTGATCCGATCCTACATTCGAGATCCACAACCAGCCTTTCGGAAGTTAATGTTCATCCTACGCAGGATCCCCTCAGCCTTGTTTCCCTTACTTCACGTACAAAGATTTTTGCAGAAAGTTGTTGCCCTGAATTCCAGCAGTATGCTGCTTGAGGGAATGATCTATCTTTCCAATTCATGGTCACAAAAGGGTTCTGGCCTTTTCGACGAAAACCCGAAAAAGAATCTACAAATCGCAATGGACCTGGCGATCACCCAATCCTTATTACTCCCAAACAGCGAAAAAATAGCGAATTCGAATAACCTCCGAGATAAACTGCAAAAAATCTTGGACAATCAATATCCCCTTGCGACGAACTTGCTAAGTCAGCTCGCGCCAGCCTAGGCATTTTTGCTAGATCAAGGGCACGTAAAACAGCGCTTATAGAAAGTCTCGGCCTTCACTATAGTAGAAGTACAAAGGAGACTTTTTATGAACCAAACGAACCCCTCCAACAAGCTTCGAATCCAACCAATCTTATTGGTCACAGTCGCTGGATTGCTGGCCGCCTTAGTAGCTATATTCGTTTTCAAAGTGTCTGTTGGCCTGGTTATCAATTATGGCTTGATTGGAGCAATGATCTTGAGCCATTTCTGGATGCACGCAGGTCATACTGACCACGGTGGCCACCATGAACAATCTCCCCTGTCCAAAACGGGCGATCGGCTCAGCCCAGTCCCGGTAGAAAACGAACACAAGCATGGCTGCCATTGATAGGCAGAATCACTTACGTCTGAGTCCGTGATTCTGCCCTTCGCACGAATACTCCGACCTTCTATACTCAAATCGGAGATATGAAATGAACGCAGGAAAGCAACCAATCCTGGTAGTAAATCAGGCATGTGGCTGTACCGTCACCCAGGTGACTGAACAATTCAAGTCGGCCGGATATGCGGTGGTCCAATCCTTCGATCTGCTTTCGGCGATGGACGCCCGTACCCGATGCATCTGTCAATTGGTCGTCCTCTTGATTTATGGAAAGGATGGACCGCCTGCAACAATCATCCTGGATGGAAATGATATTTCCACGTCTATTTTCCTGGAGAACGAACCCGAACGCAGCTTTCGTGCAAAATTTACCACCCTGTTGTCCCCAATTGCAGAGACAGCTGATGCAAACGCTGAAAGCAGCAACGATGAATTGACTGACATTGAGACCCAACATGACATTTGACTACAAATCAGATGACATTAGGCATAATTGCCCACTCGCCACAGGCCATTCGGCGCTTCATTTCCTATGCCAATTCGTTTACCCTTGGGAAACAACCTAAAAAATTCGATCCCAAGGAGGAAACATTTGAAAAGATCACTCAGGTTTTTGCCAATTGCCATCGTAGGAGTTTTCCTGTTAGCCGCTTGCGCCCCTAGTTCTAGGACTGCAATGGGAACGGGGAACATGATGAATGCTACTGCAACCCCAGGCGCAATGATGGCATCGCCGGGAAGTTCTCATATGATGCAACCTATCAGCGGCGAGAATGTCCAAGAAGCGACTGAAACAACAGGCGGACAACCGCTGACTTATCGAATGGATGGTGACGTCAAGGTTTTCGATTTGACCGCCAAACCAGTTATCTGGCCGATCACCAAAGATGTCTCAGTCACCGCCTGGACTTACAACGGGACTGTGCCCGGACCAATGATTCGGGTGACCGAAGGCGAAAAAGTTCGCATCATCCTGAAAAACGAACTCCCTGAGCCAACCACGATCCACTGGCATGGCATTGCGGTGCCGAATGCCATGGATGGAATACCGGACGTTACTCAAAAGCCGATCCAACCGGGGGAATCCTTCACCTATGAATTTATCGCTAAGCCGGCAGGCACCTACATGTACCACTCGCATTACGAGGGTGACGTTCAGGTTTCGGCAGGATTGTATGCACCGTTTATCATTGACTCCAAAGAGCCAGAGGCACCCAAACCGGATGTGGATGTCGACCTGATGATCTCCGAGTGGCTGGTGAAGAATGGCAATACCTTTGCCGCCATGCCCATGGCAGGCATGGAACCGAATTATTTCACCATCAATGGGAAGTCTTTCCCGGAAACAGAAACGATCAACGTCAAAAAGGGGCAGCTCGTTCGTCTGCGTCTGACAGGGATTGGGCAGTTCGTTCATCCCATCCACTTGCATGGGGTTCCATTCAAAATCGTGGCAACGGATGGTCACCCGGTCCCCGAAGCAGCCCAACTGACCAAAGATACTGTGCTGGTGTCACCAGGCGAGCGGTACGATATAGAGTTTGTCGCTACTGAAACCGGCCAATGGATGCTGCACTGTCACATTTTGCACCATACCACCAACGACAACGTCGAACCCGGTGGTTTGATGCTGATGATTAACGTTACCGATTAAGTGGAGAAAACATGAAACCGCGCATTATTTGGATTGGAATGCTCATCATTGTGGCAGCCCTACTGGCAGGATGTTCGAGTGCTGCCCAAACGCAAGATAAATCAACCGAACCGGTGAAATTCACCCTGGTAACTACTCCCGCCCCACCGGTCACCGGGAAAAACGAAATCATCCTAAAGCTGGAAGACCAGGATGGACAGCCTCTGACCGGAGCGACCGTGGACGTTAGCGCCGATCACACCGACATGACTGGCATGACGATGAGCGGCCCAGCGACAGAACAAGAAGGTGGCAAGTATGCCATTACCGCAGATTTCAGCATGTCGGGAACATGGAAAATTACTGTGTACGTACGAAAAGAAGGACTGGATGTGAAAAAGGATTTTGATTTGAAAATTCCATGATCCGGATGCTGTTTTAGATTCTCTGGCGCGTCCGTATACGGACGCGCCAGAGAATGGAGAATTTCCCGATGAACCCCTCGATCCAATTATCAACTCACCCCCTTAATAAATCCGACCAATTCATTCTCTGGTTTAGCCGGCACTGGGTTCTGCTTGTCAGCATATTGATCGGCTTTTACGTTTTAAGCCCCTTTCTTGCACCGGCCCTGATGCAGATCGGTTTGACGATTCCGGGAAAGGTTATTTACTGGATCTATTCTTATCTCTGTCACCAACTGCCGGAACGCTCGTATTTCTTGTTCGGCCCCAAAATTTCTTATTCCATCGGAGAAATCCAATCGGCCTGGAAAAACACAAACGACATTGCAGTGCTCCGGCAGTTTGTAGGAAATCCGCAGATGGGCTGGAAGGTGGCCTGGTCCGACCGGATGGTGTCGATGTTTACCAGTCTCTGGATTTTCGGAATGTTATGGGGGTTGTTCCGGAAGAAGATCCGCCGATTGCCCTGGTGGGGGCTGGTCGTGTTCCTTTTGCCCATGGCGATCGATGGCACGACGCATTTCTTGAGTGACCTGGCCGGGTTAGGGCAAGGGTTTCGGGATAGCAATGCCTGGTTGGCAGCATTGACTAATCATTCCTTCGCGCCTTCGTTTTACGCGGGAGATGCCTGGGGATCCTTCAATGCCTGGGCGCGCCTGATCACCGGCATATTCTTTGGACTGGGCATCGTCTGGTTCGGTTTCCCCTATATCCATACCGCCGTAATGGATTCGGCTGAGGTTGTAAAATATAAAAGGCAACAGCAAAAGTTGTTGCAAGTGGGAAGAGAACATCTCGCAAGAGTTTACGCTTCGCAGTTCAATTTACCTGGAAATCCGAATGTGGTGGATGACCGGGAAATGAAAGTAAATGACCATGAAGAACAATGAAGAAAAGAAGTCGACGATTCGAGTATTACTGGCAGACGATCATGCAGTTGTACGTGCTGGCATACGCCAGTTTTTGGAGCGAGCCGGCGACATTCAGGTGATCGGCGAAGCCTCTGACGGCGAGATGGCTGTAGAAATGATCGAAAGGATGGCGCCAGACGTTGCCGTCCTCGATATCCAGATGCCGAAAGCTACGGGAATTGAAGTTTCGCGCGTGATACGCGCTCACCGGTGGCCGATTGGGGTTCTCATCCTTACATCGTATGATGATGACCCGTACATTTCTGCCGTTTTGAAGACCGGCGCGAATGGTTATGTCCTCAAAACCGCTTCACCGGATGAAATTATTCATGCGGTCAGGGACGTTTATCAAGGCAAATCCGTTCTAGACGCGGAGATTCTACCCAAAGTTATGGCGCAGATCGCTAATCCGAATCCAGCACCGTTTTACGAGCCATTGACGGATCGCGAAATCGAAATCCTTTCCCTGGTTGCCAGGGGATTAACCAACAAGGTCGTCGGCATCAAACTCAAAATCAGCGACCGAACAGTGCAAGGACACATCGCGCGGATCTTTGAAAAACTGCAGGCCGCCAGCCGCACGGAAGCCGTAATGCGCGGAGTCTCCTTGGGATTAATTCTACTTCCGGAAGAGACACATGAACACGCTATTACCTTTGAGATTTGATCGATAGCCTGCCACTTGTGATAGCGAATAATTTCAACAGCCTGCGGAATAGGCATAATGGCCTATTTTCTTACGAGGGTATCAGCCTAGCGATACCCTCGCT
>JBDKSY010000151.1:0-4914 GCA_039680395.1 Anaerolineaceae bacterium
GAAGGACCTTCGTATTTGTCAGGTGATGAAGAATCATACGGAAAACCTTTTCTCAAATATCTCGATGATCGTGATATTGGTTGGGTTGCCTGCTGGTATGACGACGAATGGTTACCCCCGATGTTCACACAAGGCTGGACAGGATATACCAATTATGGTGACTTCATCATAAGAGAATTGAAAAATGACTGATCATTAGTTTTGAGTGAAATGGGTTACTCATCTGCTGCGATGAAGAAGCCTTCTTTTATGGCTTCTTTTAAAATTTGTGAGGTATTTACTTTTCGGAGCCCGTTTTTGCGTGTAACTCTAAAGCTAATGATGTCTCCTCGTCTGAATGATAAGGTTCTTTCGCCATCCAAAGCTATGGTTCCGTTATATTCTTTTTTTGATAGATAAATTTCGTTTTCCAATAGTTTCGTTGGAACCTCGATCTTCAAGTTAGTGATCTGTCCAGCACCAGTAGGCGCAAGGATACTGATCGCATTCTCGTTAATTTTTGTTCTCCAACCGAATTTATCAGAATCATTACATTTTCGAATACAACCGATCATTGCAGAAAAACCGATCGAATTTGGTTTGGTTCTGCAAACGATAATTTCATCAATATCATCCAGATTGTAGATCGCTTTACTCCCGATGCTGGAATTTCTTGTGATGACAGCATCAACCAGCGCAACATCGGAAATTTCATTATTGATCGTTACCTGGATCAATTTATCTCGTCGAAAAATGAATGATCTAGATTTGCTGCAAATAAATGCAGCCGCACACCCAATGGAAGTGCCTTCCTCAAAATAGGGATAAACGTTATTTGTTCCTGTGGATATGGGGAGAATGGGGGACTGTACTCGTGCTTTTGCTGCCAATCTAACCGTACCATCACCTCCGAGGATGATCATACAGTCAATCCCATTGTTTTCCATCAGTGACATGGCTTTTATTGTATCCTCTGGTCGATTCGAAGGAAAATAATCTAAAAGTGTAATCTGGCATTTTGTGTTGATGGCATGATTTACCTTGTTCATGATGCTCAGGTTTAGATTTGATGTGTCTGGCATCAGGTAAACCTTGGTCACACCTAACCTGACCATACTAAGAATGATCCTCTCAACGATATTTTCTTTTTCACTGTTACTAACCGTGAAAGCGCTTGAAGTGATCCTTCGAATATCTTTCCCTGAAGACGGATTGACAATTATTCCAACTGAATTCATGGTATTTCTCCACCACTGTTTTTCAAGTATTCTTTGCTGACCTTAGTTATTCAAGGATGCCGGGTTACCCCTTGCTGTATTCTTGAAAAGGATTATACAGGTGATCATTCTTTAATGTATTGATTAAATACTCATCAGCATTTCAAAGCTGATGAGTATTTAACAAAAACCGTATACTATAAATTACAATTTTCTCAAAATGGTTTTTTTCACCATGAGAACTTTTAAAGCATAAGGCTAAAAATTTCTTCGTAATTTTCCATCTACTTATTCCAGATGTGCTTTCACAACATCAACAACTTCAGGAAGATCCATCCCTAACCTCTTAAGAGTTTCAAGTGTTGGGATGCCATTCTTTGTCCATCCTCTACGAGAATACACAGAATCAACCAATTTTTCGTATTGTTCTTCTTTGTATTTTCGTAAAGATGCCATTTTTTCTTTGGTGGACATTCCTTTTGGTTCGATACCAACATCTTCAACCAATTGTTTATCATATCGTTCTGCACGGGATTCATATTCTTTTTCTGTCACTGGACCCATGGCTCTGTAAGGGGGATAATCATATTCTCGTGTGCCAAAACCAAGACGCAAATTAAATACACGTTGGAATTGATATACCCTTTCTGATTGCAACATGAAATCATCCAAAGTAGCAGGTTTGCCGGTTACACCCTCGTATAGCCATGTATAATTCTCTACATGTTCTGGAACTTTGGAAGGCTCAGCTGCAGTTTTATTGCTTTCAGGGGTGATATCATTCCATGGTAATTTACATAACCCATGCAAGCTAAACCATGTACGCCAAATTGGGAAGAAATATAATGCTTCTGCTTTCTTTTCAAAAGTAGGGAGTTGTTTGTGAACAAGTTCCATGAAGATCAACCAGGCTTCATCATGTTGCGGTCCTTTTGATGCCAGGGCATAGCCACCTTGTTGGGTAAGGGATTCTTTTGTTATATATTCGGATATTTCCAATCCCTTGATTTCCATACCGATATCGTGCAAAAGTTTCGTATCAGCATTGTACTTTTCCACAAAAAGCTTTTTCATGGCCAGTATACCCTGTCCAATGATGACACCAAATCCCTGACCTTTGGCAATTTGATGTATCGCTTCCAGGACTGCCTGAGCGTTACCCCAGGTCAATTCCAATCCCCCAGTAATTTCTTTATTGAGAATCCCATATTCATAACATTCCATTGCAAATGCAAAAGAATTTCCCAGGGAAATGGTATCAATAGCGTATGTATCGCAATAGAAATTCATCTCCAGAATGGAGGGGATATCGAATATTCCACAATTTGAGCCGATTGCACCTAAAGTTTCATACTCTGGGCCATCTACAAACACAACTTCACCCTTATATGGACCTGTAGTTACATGAAAATGTGGAACGCCATGTCCGCATGCCAGTGAGCATCCATACCAACAACCATCTGGCCCGCGTTTATCAAAAATTTCTTTCCATAACTCGCCAACAATTTGCTTTGATTGAGGATCACCACCATAACGAAAGTTTTGGACAGGAAGAAGATCAAACCTGTCCATAATCTCGATCAGGTATGGTGTACCCGTATGACGCATATCATTCTGCTGACCATCAAATAGAGAGATTTCCCTGTTGATTCGTTTTCCAGCTTTTTGAATTAAAGCCAGATCAGCTACTCCATTGCTGTCTGCAGTGATATTCGAAAATTTCACCACAACAGCTTTTATCTTCTTATCGCGAAAAACTCTACCAGAACCACCACGTGCTGCTTGTTTGATGCGGACTTCATCACGCCTTTGATCATAAAAGCTAATATTCAGGCCACAAAGTGGGCTGTAATCAGCTGCCTGACCTGCTGAGATTACAGAAATACCCTTCATATTGGTTTTATCCGTTGAGTACATTTCGGTTAACTGGCGATTGATAATATGCGTATCAACAGATTCAAGTGGTGCTTCTTCGATCGAAACTTTACCGGTATCACCATCAATAAAGATGATGACATCATTTTTGGCTTTACCTTGAATTTCAAGGGCATCCCAGCCTGCAAATTTTAAATATGGGCTGAAATATCCACCACTATTGCTATCCATTATTGAGTGAGTAGCAGGAGAAATAGTGACAACCGTTGATTTACCACTACCAGGATAAGAAATAATCCCACCAATTGGGCCTCCCGAAATGACCAATTCATTTTCAGGATCATCCCATTTTGTATTTGAATTGACTGCATTCCACAACAGCCACAAACAAAAACCGCGTCCTCCGGTGAAAAGCTCTTTCATCTGCTCTGATACAGGTTTTGCGGTTATCTGGTTGCTAGATAAATCCACTTTAAGGGTTTTCCCTGCATACCCTCTTACAACAGGCTGTAATGCATAATCAAAACTAGTTAATATCTTATGTGCATTTTTTATTTTTTCAGTATCCATTGATCACTCCTCCATACATCAGATCTCGCTAGATTTAAAGTACTCAATAATTGTTGTCATCCTTAATCGAACTGGATGTAATTTCCACAATAATTATGCGAACTTAGTAGCGATTGTTCGTATTTTTACTGGTTTAAAGTCATTTTAAAGAAGTGTTCATGTTCTTAGGAATATTAGTAGAATCATCTTTATCATGTTTCCTGGCTGGATGGATCAGGAAAATGGATTTCCAAATCTCATCCAGCCTGCACTAATTATTCACTGATCTACATTCTAGAAAATCTCAGCAATTATTTCTTAACATGCGTATAAATTTGCTCTCGCATATACATTGGTAAGTAATAAATACCACCAGCATTTTTCCCTGTAGCGCCACTGCCTTTCCAACCACCGAAAGGTTGGTATCCTGGCCAAGCGCCAGTGGTTGCACCTTGTGGGCGATTGGCGTATGTTACACCTGCTTCAATATTTTCAAAGAACCAATCTACTTCTTCAAGTGAACCATAAAATCCGGCACAAAGCCCATAAGCAACATCATTAGCCCTGCGCATGCCTTCTTCCAAATTCTTCACCGGTGTAATCGTAACAATGGGTACAAACATCTCATGTTTCCACAGGCGGTGAGTCTCTGGTAATTCTGCAATGATAGAGGGTGCGCAGAAATATCCTTTAGCCAGACTGCCTTCTGTAAGAACTTTACCACCAGTAAGAAACTTACCTCCTCCTTGTCTGGCTTCTTCACAGTAATTCTGGAAATCCTGATATGAACTTTTGTTCACAACTGGTCCAAGAAGGACATCTCTTTCCAAAGGATCACCCAATTTGATCTGTTTTGTAATTGCAACTAATTTTTCAACTACACCTTCGTAAACAGGTTCCTCAACAAACACTCGTGAACAGGCTGAACACTTCTGTCCTTGCAACCCAAATGCCGACCGCATGATCCCTAAAGCTGCATCGTCAAGATTGGCATTCTTTGAAACGATCGCAGGATTCTTTCCACCCAATTCAAGGATTGCCGGGCGTACCCATTTTCCGCTTGCAAAATCACGAAAAATCTTCATTCCGACATCAAAGGAACCTGTAAAAGTAACCCCGTCTACTTCAGGGCTGTCAATCAATGCCTGACCCAATGTGCTGCCTGGGCCTGTCACATAGTTGAAAACACCTTCCGGTACTCCTGCATCACGCAAGCATTCTGCAAGCAAGCGGGGAACCCAGGGGGTATCTGTAGCTGGTTTAAAGACCACTGTGTTCCCTGAAACCAATGCTG
>JBDKSY010000152.1:0-2192 GCA_039680395.1 Anaerolineaceae bacterium
CCGGCAAAATCGCTGACGAATATGGATATGATCAGGTATATGACATCGAAATTCTCACCCAGGTGCAAAACCACATCCTTGACCCTCAAGATGATCCCGGGCTTCACTTTCAACCCATCCCTACTCCATATTTCTCCCTTTTTATAATCCCGTTTCAGTTCCTTTCAAAACTGGATATCAAGGTTGCTTTTTCTCTCTGGACGATCGCAAACCTGATCCTCTTTTTAGCATATCTGGCATTCTTTTTAAAATCTATGGTGAAACATCAGGAAAGGAATAATTTTCCGCTCCTGCTTGGACTTTCGGTGATCATTTCCTACCCGGTTTTTATTAACTTTTTCTCGGGTCAAATTGAAGTGCTGTTGGTGATCTGTGTCGGAGAAATGATCCGTTCAGCGGTTGCAAAGAAGCCTGCGGTTGCCGGTGCATGGCTGGCTGGTTTTTTACTTAAACCCCAGATTTTGATCCTGATCTTACCAGCACTTCTCTTGATGAAGAACTGGAAAAGCATCGCTGGTTTTTTGTTAGCTTCAGCGGGTATCCTGATCCCTTCACTGGCGCTTTCGGGGTTCCATGGTTTGATATCCATGATTTCTCTGTGGTTCAATTACGTTCCTGGGATTGCTTCCAATTCTCCTCAGGCAATGGCCAACTGGCGGATGCTGGCAATCAACATTAATCATTGGACGAATTCTTCTGCGGGATGGGTTGTTGCTGGGATTGGGATGGCTGCAACACTGATCATATGCATTATGCTCTGCAGAAAGAACGTAAATTTTGGCTCGAAATCCTGGGGTATCCAATGGATGGGAATCTTTGCGGCTTCTCTTGCGTTCACCTGGCATTCTCATCTTCACATGATGATGGCATTGATCCCCTTTATCCTCTTCTGTGCGTTTAACTTTCCAGAGCAAAAGAACCACCTGCTTGATCCCTGGGTCTATCCCTTCCCCATGATCTTACTGATAGGGTATCTCATGCTTCAGTTGATCATACTCAATATCATCCCTGCTGGTTTTGACCTGGCCAAACCGCTTCTGGGATTGACCGGGCTGGGTTTGAATCTATATATCGCATTCTTTGCAGGAAAAAAACTTTCTTCAGCTTCAGATGAAAGCATCACCATGCAGTAAAGAGAAATATTGCATTCTGATTTTCGATTTTTGCTATACTGAAATACCCTGATCAAAGACTGGATCACTAATTAAAAGAAAGGTTTACACATGAAAGTACTTATCACCTATGATTCTTATTTTGGCAATACCGAGCAAGTCGCAAAGAAGATCAACGAAGTGCTGGCTTCTCAGATGGAAGTCCAAATTATCAAAATAACAGATGTTCACCTGGAACAACTAAAAGATTATGACCTGGTAGTGTTCGGCTCACCAACCCGCGGTTTCAAAGCATCAGAACCCACCCTTCTTTTTGTGAATTCAATCCCCGGCGGAGGATTGAAAGGAATGAAGGTTGCAGTATTTGATACCCGCATTCCAGCACAGGATATTAAACCCGCAATTTTCCGATTCATCGTCAAGCGGGGTGGATATGCTGCAGACAAACTGGCTGATACGCTGGCGAAACTAGGTGCCGAATTGGT
This sequence comes from Anaerolineaceae bacterium, assembly GCA_039680395.1. GTDB lineage: Bacteria > Chloroflexota > Anaerolineae > Anaerolineales > Anaerolineaceae > UBA4782. The sequence goes on from JBDKSY010000152.1 coordinate 1,598, forward strand.
TGTTCCTGCTGAACCTTTTTACGTCAAAGCATCGGAAGGTCCACTGAAAGAGGGAGAACTGGAGCATGCTTCCCGCTGGGGGCAATCCCTGTTAGAAAAAATAATATGAGAATATAATTAGAGCAAATCTTAATGCAGGGAGGTTCCATTGTTCAAGTCCAAAGTACCACTTTCTATGCTGCTGATCATCGTTGCTGTTTGCTTCAGCGCTTGCAGCCAGACTCCAGCATCCACCCCTTTTAACACAGTAACACCGTTGCCTCCCCCTCAAACAAATACACCTGCCCCCACACAGATGCCAACCAATACTGCCACACCGCTACCTACTGCCACTCTTGAACCCACTCTCACGCCAACACTGGGGATCGCTGATATGGGTTTCACTGCCTGGTGTCTTCCAAATAGTGTGTACAATCCTGATACCAGTTATCCAATCGCTGAAGGCGGAGTATCTGCCAGAAATATCGACGGTGGCATCGAGCTGGATGGCATCGTGCAATCTTGTACCTTTGTATACACCTTCAACCAGCCTGTGCCTGCGGGTATGCAGGTGGCATTGTATGATACTCGCACCGAACCCTGGTTCCTTTACCCT
>JBDKSY010000153.1:0-2435 GCA_039680395.1 Anaerolineaceae bacterium
TATCAGGGTTTCAAAGTAGTACCTTACTGCCCGCGTTGCGGCACGCCGCTTTCTGACCATGAAGTTGCCCAGGGATATAAAGAAAACACTATTGATCCATCGGTATATGTACGCATGCCTTTGATGGATGAAAAAGACACATCATTGTTGGTATGGACAACCACTCCCTGGACTTTGCCCGCTAATGTGGCAGTAGCTGCCGGCGCAAATGTGGATTATGTGAAAGTCGAGCATAACCTTCCAGAGGGTGGCACAGAGAAATTGATCCTGGCGGAATCATTGCTCGAAAAAGTGTTCGGGGATGATACGGTCAAAGTTCTGGAAAAAATGAAGGGAAAACAGCTAAAAGGGAAGCGATACCAGCCTTTGTTCACCTTCTTGCCTGTTGAAAAGCCTGCACATTATGTTGTGTTGGGCGACTTTGTGACTACCGAAGATGGTACCGGTCTGGTGCATATTGCACCTGCCTTTGGCGCAGATGATATGCAAGTTTCCATTGATAATGACCTGCCCATCATCATGACTGTAGCTCCGGATGGCACTTTCATCTCCGATGTACGACCGTGGAGCGGGATGTTCGTCAAAGAAGCTGATCCGTACATCACACGCGACCTGTATGATCGGGGATTGATTTACAAGGCAGGCACATACAGCCATACCTATCCCTTCTGCTGGCGCTGCGATACACCTCTGTTGTATTATGCCCGTCCAACCTGGTACATCCGTACCAGCCAATTCCGCGATAAGCTGGTTGATCTGAATAACAAGGTGAACTGGTATCCGGCTCATATTAAATCCGGACGCTTTGGCAACTGGTTGGAAAACAATATTGACTGGGCATTAGGGCGTGAACGGTACTGGGGTACTCCTTTACCTGTGTGGGAATGTAAGAATTGCCATCATCAGGAATGCGTCGGTTCGGTTAAAGAATTATCTGACAAGGTAGGGAGAGATCTCACCGGTCAGGATCTGCACCGCCCGTATGTGGATCAACTTTTCTATACCTGCCCAGAATGCAGTGGAACCATGCAGCGTGTGCCGGAATTGATTGATGTGTGGTTTGATTCTGGATCCATGCCTGTTGCCCAATGGCATTATCCTTTCGAGAATCAGGAAGAATTCAAGAAGCAGTATCCTGCAGATTACATTTGTGAAGCAGTTGATCAAACCCGTGGCTGGTTCTATTCATTACATGCCATCAGCACTCTTCTGTTTGAGCATGAATGCTACAAGAATGTATTATGCCTGGGGCTGATCCTGGATGAAAATGGGCAAAAAATGTCGAAGACCCGCGGCAATGTGGTTTCTCCGTGGGATGTGATCAACCAGCATGGTGCGGATGCCATTCGATGGTATCTATACACTGCCAGCCCCCCCGGGCAAGAACGTCGTTTTTCAGCTGACCTGGTGAAGGAAATAGTCAGCAGTTTCACCATGCGATTGTGGAACACCTACTCCTTCTTTGTCACCTATGCCAATCTGGATGGCTGGAAACCTGATCCTGATGCGGTTTATGAATATAGCCCGCTGGATAAATGGCTGCGTTCAGCTTTGCATACTTTGGTGCGAGATGTCACCGTAGCCTACGAGAATTATGACAGCCTGGGTGCAACCCGCCCAATTGACGCCTTTGTTGACCAGCTTTCCAACTGGTTCCTGCGCCGCAGCCGCCGCCGCTTCTGGAAGAGTGAATCAGATGCCGATAAGCAGGCAGCCTATGCTACGCTGTATGAAGCACTGGTTACTTTATCCAAGCTGCTGGCACCTGCCATGCCTTTTATTGCTGATGAGTTATATCAAAACCTGGTGCGGTCGTATGATGCTGATGCGCCTATTTCAGTGCATCTGGCGGATTGGCCAGGGTATGATGCCAGCCTGATTGACGAAAAGCTCAATCGTGAAATGACCCTGGTAATGAAACTGGCATCTCTGGGCCTGGCAGCCCGCAATAAGGCTCGCCGCACGGTACGGCAGCCATTACAAGAAGCTGCATTTGCAGTTGGCAGTGCAGATGAGATGGGCGTGGTTGAAAAGTATGCTGAACTCTTGGAAGATGAGTTGAACGTCAAACATGTACGCACTTTGCATGCAGCTGGTGAGTCGGTTTCATTCAGTTTGAACCCATTGCCCAAACAGTTAGGGCAAAAGTACAGCAGTAAATTCCCGGCAATTCGCCAGGCGATAGTAGGACTGGATGCCAGTGTGGCAGGACCACAGTTATTGGCAGGCCAACCTGTAACCGTGAAAGCCGGAGAAGAAGAAGTTGCCATCTTGCCTGAAGAAGTGGAAGTACGCATGCAGGCACGCGAAGGATATGCAGTGGCATCCGAAGGGGCATACCTGGCAGCTCTGGTGACTGAACTAACTCCCGAATTGGTGCAGGAAGGAATGGCACGCGAATTTGTTCGCCGGGTACAAGACCTGCGCAAAACCGC
>JBDKSY010000154.1:0-11135 GCA_039680395.1 Anaerolineaceae bacterium
AAAAGGTCGCATTGACTGCCTGCATGCGTAAACTCCTGGTGATTCTGAATGCCATGCTCCATCACTCCCAGCTCTTTGTGCCGTAACAGGCTTTTTGACCTTTACATTTATCACAGTTGTTGCGAGACTTGCGGTTTTTGTAAGTCGTGGCAATCTCATGTGTGAAATAGTGCATTACGAAGGCAACCTGCTACTTTTGTAGATGATCTGTGTTTTTCGGGTTTAGCTTCGGATTGCCAGCCAAAAATATTTATCACAAAGGGAACAAGGGACACAAAGAATTATTTTTGGTGCTTTTCATAGTGATTTTCAGATCTGAATTCATTAAAGCAATATCATAGAAATCTGATATAAAATCTCCCAGTGGTACAATTGGGAAATCCTTGCCAGCAAGGTGAATAAGATCATCGAGGAACTATTGTGATAAAACGAGCGACATTTCTTCTAACCATCGCTTTTCTACTATTTACATTTATGCCTGCATCACCTGTGAATGCGATAGCCACAACCCAGAGCAACACTGAACCATTTTTTGGTGATGTTGTCTGCGCACCTGATAACTACCAGCAACAATCGTTGGATTGCCTGCCCCTTGGACCGTCACAATCTATCAATAATATTGTGGCGCAAGGGATACCTTATCCCGTTCTCGATCTGCCAGCAGCTCATCCAAGCCCCGACCTGGCGAAATTGAATATCGGCTTTGCAAAGATCAATATTGACAATTCTACCCAGGCAGCGATCTACAGCTCATTGGATGCCGCAGTGAATGGAGAAAACCCAACCCGTTTCCTGCAGGCTGGTGCCACCATCTATGTCTCTTTTGTTTCGCAGCAAGACGTGAACGGCGGGCATTATGTCATGCTTGCCAGCGGTGAATGGATGCGGGCTTCACCGGGTGACTTCAGTAAATTCTCTGGATTAGTTTTCCATGCAGCCCCACGTAACAATTTTGGCTGGATCGTAGACCAGACCATGCCGCGCAATGCACCTGGGTATGCATCACCTGAACTGGGAAAAACCTATTATCGCGAAACACTGGTGCAAATTTACCAGGAAGTCGAAATGGATGGCACTACCTGGTATCAGATAGGTTTTGATGAATGGATCGAGCGACGCTATATCCGTCAGGTTGTGGTGAATACCACTCCCCCTGAAGGTGTGGATAATAACCGCTGGATCGAAGTCAACCTTTATGAACAAACACTGGCAGTATACGATAATGGACAGCTTGTTTTCGCCACATTGATCGCCACAGGCGCAGAGCCATACTTCACACGCCCCGGATTACATAAAATATACTTGAAAAAAGAACTCGAAACCATGACTGGATCATTTGCCGCGGATAAGTCAGATTACTACTATCTCGCAGATGTGCCTTACACCATGTATTTTGATGATGCCAGAGCTTTGCATGGCGCTTATTGGCGTGCCATGTTCGGGTATGAACAATCTCATGGATGTGTGAATCTATCCATCATTGATTCCCACTGGCTGTATGATTGGGCAAAAGAAGGGGATTACGTTTACGTATGGGATCCCTCAGGAGCAACACCTACCGACCCCAGTTTTTACAGTTCTATCTCAGCGTATTAGCTTAAGGCTCTATCTGGATCAACATGCTGGATAATGCCACCGTTCCTGGAATGCGACTATCGCTTTCCTGACGGATGGTCAGCCTTACTATGGTTGGCCCATTGACAGTATACGGAATTTCAACAGCAAACGGTGTATGGCTTAAGTTTCCTGTGGGTTCCGGCACTGTTACCTGTGAGCTGCCAACAATATTTCCATTTTCATCTATCAATTCGATGATCAGCGGCATTCCATTTACCGGACGTGCCAGGCCGATCAGGTCGAGAAACCCACCCTGTATTACCTGATCAGATCGTGGATATCGAATGATGTACGGCTCTTGATTTACAACGGAAGGATTCAATTCATCTTTTCCAACCATCATTAAAATGACGTCCACTGAGCTGAGGGCAATCGTTCTTCCCTGAAGATCACAGGTATGAATGGAAAGGCGGGCGGTTTCAGCAACCGCGCTGATATTGAAGGGAATATCTGGAGCTATCCAGATCTGCCTTCCGATATAGGTGCTGTAGTTTTCAGTTTGCTGCGTGATCACCCTGCCATCTTCACCGGTCAGTGTAAAGAAAATCAAGCCATCTTCACCTGGGGAGACAGCAGCTTCTACTTCGATTGGACTGTTGATCTTGGAGAAAGGTCCGGGTTTATCGAGTTTTAAAATTGGCGCAGGTGGAGTTGGGGTATTGGTGATGGTGGGGGTAAAGGTATTGGTGCGCGTTCGAGAGGGAACCAGTGTGCGTGTGGGGAGACGTGTATTGGTAGGGGTGCGTGTGATCGTTGGTGATGGTCCCGGAGTAATGGTATCGGTTATGGTTGGCGTTTCAGAGGGGGTGATGGTGAGAGAGGGTTCAGGGCTGAAAGTTACGGTTATCGTTTCCGTAGGGATTGGCGATGAAGTTTGCGTAATGGTTGCTGTTTCAGTAATGGTAGCAGTAGAAGAAGGGGTAAGTGTAATGGTAGGAGTCGCATAAAGCTGCGCTGGTGTTTGATAATTACATGAAATCAAAAAAAACATGGAAATTAGCAATACAGTTGGCAATATTATCCATGTTCTATACTTATTAATGAAGAACACTACGTTATTCTTTGAAATATTTTTCAATAGCATTTGTTAGATCATCAAATCGGATTGGTTTTTGTAAGAACCCACTAGCCCCTGCAGCCAGGCTTTTTTCTTCATCTTGATCGGAGTGTCCGGCAGTAACAATAAATATAGGGATGGAAGATAGCTCTTTTATTTCACGGATCATTTTCATTAATTTCAATCCATCAATATCCTCTAGCCCCAGATCAATAAAAATAATATCAGGCTTTTGTGATATTGCCTTATTAATTGCCTCTTTCCCTTGTGAACAAAGGACTGTGGAATGTCCTAGAATGCTGGCAGTCTTCTCCATCAAATCCAATGTCATTTCATCATCATCTACAAACATTAATTTTGCCATCATCACTCCCACCCTTGAAGAGATTTTTGACCGTGTCTTCCTACTATTATATAAGAGAAGGGGAAAAATGAATGAAGCGATTCTAAAAAGAAATCTCGGAGGAGCCTCCGAGATTTCTTTTCTTCATTTAGAAACCGTAAACCTTGCCAAATTTTTCGCGTAAATAGCGGACGTATGGAGCGGGATCAATACCCTTTCCGACTACTTTTTGGCTTAGTTCCTGTACTTCGTATTTACCACCATATTGGTGTATGTTCTTTCTTAACCAGCCAAGCAGTTCACTGAACTTACCCTGTTCGATCTGTGCATCAAGGTCAGGAATTTCCTGATGGATTTTCTCCCACCACATGGCAGAAAGGAGATTTCCCATGGCGTAGGTCGGGAAATATCCGAAATAGCCATTCGACCAATGAACATCTTGCAGTACACCCTGTGCATCATTGGGTGGAGTGAGTCCCAGATATTCCTTCACTTTGGCATTCCAGGCTTCAGGAAGGTCATCAACTTCCAGGCTGCCTTCCATCAACGCGATTTCCAATTCCAGGCGAAGCATGATGTGCAGATTGTAGGTTGCCTCATCCGCTTCGATGCGGATCAGAGAAGGTTCCACCAGGTTAATACCTTTATAGAATTTATCCAGGTTGATATTCTCCAGATTCTCAGGGAACAGGGCCTGGAGTTTTGGATAGAAGAATTTCCAGAAAGGCAAAGAACGGCCTACAAGGTTCTCCCATAGGCGTGATTGTGATTCATGCACCGACATGGATATCTCACTGGCGATGAAAGAGTGACGAAAAGCTGGTGAAATCCCCTGTTCAAATAAAGCATGACCACATTCGTGTATCGTTCCAAAAATGGATGCAGAAGGCCAATTCTTTTCAATTTTGGTTGTAATACGCACATCATCCATTCCAACACTGATGGTAAATGGATGCACTGCTTTATCTTGCCGGCCGCGATTCCAATCATACCCAAAGCGTGTGATCACATCTACACCGAAATTCCATTGCTTCTGTCCATCATAATCTTTGAGTAAGAAAGAGTGATCAACCTGTTGATGAGCTGCAATCTCACTGACGATCGCTACCTGGTCGGGTTTGAGAGCAGAGAAAATTGCCTGCACGTCTGCGGTTTTTAACCCTGGCTCATAAATGTTCAGAAGAGGGTCATATACATGATCATATGGAGCAAAAAAGGAAGCATATTCCCTTCTCATTTCCACAATCTGCTTCAGATACGGTTTAAAATGTTCGTAATCCGATTTTTCTTTGGCTACTTCCCATGCATTCTGTGCCACACTGGTCAGGCGGGCAAATTTCCCCATCCATCCTTCCGGCAATTTTGCATATTTATCATATTCACGGCGGGTGACTCTCACTATGCGGGCATCGTCGTTGTCAATATCCAGACCTGCGACTTCCTTCTCTGCTTCTTCCAATAGCTTGCCAGTTTCAGGTGAATTTAGTTTTTGAACCATCAACCCAACAAGAGTACCTACGATATCACCACGATCTTCTGCGCCACCACGTGCCATGTTTACCTGAGCATCCCATTCTGCCAGTGACCGGGCATACCCAAGATCCAAAATTTCTTTCAGGTTCTTTTTCAAATCTTCCAATTTACTCATATTTTCGCCTTTTCCCTTTCTTTATCAGGCTACTTTCCAGCGTAGAGGTTTCCCATCCAGAGCATTCAACACCTCTGTGGCAATATCAGAAGCCGCTCGTTGCTGTGCTTCGACCGTTTGCGCACCAATATGAGGAGTGCAAATAACTCTTGGATGACTGACAAGGGCGGTCAATCCTGGAGGTTCTGTAGCGAATACATCCAGTGCCACGCTTGCAATCTTGTTGCTTTCTAATCCCTGTAATAAAGCTTCTTCATCCAATACGCCACCGCGCGCTGCGCAGACAATCCGCACGCCTGGTTTCATCTTTGCAATGGCATCAGCATTGATCAGATTGCGTGAATCAGGAGTCAAGGGGATGTGAAGGGTGATCACATCAGATTGTTGCAATAATTCATCAAACGTAACAGGCTTTCCACCACGTTTGGAAATCTCGGCATGATCCAAAAGGGGATCATAGGCAATCACATCCATATCGAAGGCTTTGGCAAAATTTGCAACAGAGCATCCAATACGACCAAAACCGATAACGCCTAATGTCTTTCCTGCAAGTTCGGTGCCTTCCAATTCCTTCTTAAGCCATTTACCGGCTTTCATTGAGGAATCTGCCCGCGGAATTTCACGTACCATAGCCAGCATCATTCCAAAAGCCAGCTCTGCGACTGCACGAGTGGTTGCAACTGGTGAGTTGACCACAGTAACACCGTGTGCTTTTGCTGCATTGAGGTCAATGTTATCTACACCAACACCCGCACGGCCAACAGCTTTCAGAGAAGTTGCAGCATCGAATACTGCAGGAATGACTTTGGTGCGACCACGAACGATTATGGCATCATATTCGGCAGCTTCCTTTAGCAGGTCTTCTGCTGAAATACCACTTTTATTGAAAACTTGTGCTGATTGACGCAGGATCTCCTGGCCATTTTCTTCAAGGCCATCGGTTAATAAGATTTTCCAATTTGCCATTACGAGTCTCCTTTTAGATTGTTTTAAAAAAAGTGGAACATCTCCTGGATATTTTACCTCAGGTGCATAAACAATGATTAATTTTGGTCAATTGTCTGATAACTTGGGTAAAACCAGTAAGGTATTTTATTCGTAACGCAGGGCTTCTACAGGTTCAAGGTTTGCAGCACGGTTTGCTGGATAAATTCCAAAGAAGAGACCAACGGCTGTCGAAAATATTGTGGCTAATAATATTGCGTCTATCCCAATGGTTGGGGTAAATGGTGTGTTATTTGCGGCTGCAATTTTACCAATGACGAAGGCGATCAACCAACCGAAAATGATGCCAATTATGCCGCCAAACAAACTTAATAAAGAGGATTCAGTAAGAAACTGGATGAGGATATCTTTTTTGCGCGCACCTAAAGCTTTTCGTAAGCCAATTTCGCGGGTTCTTTCTGTCACAGAAACCAGCATGATATTCATGATGCCAATTCCGCCAACCAACAATGAGATAGCTGCCACACCACCCAGAAAAATGGTGAAGACTCCTGTAATAGTTTTCGCGGTAGAAACGAAATCCTGCTGGCTGAAAATGGTAAAATCGTCAGCTCCGATGGCAGTACGGTGGCGGTTGCGGAGGATTTGAGCCACTTCTTCGCTTGCCTGGTTGACAGCATCTGCACTGGTGGCTGAAATATAGATCACATCAACTCTATCTCTGTTCCGCTGGATGAGTCGAGCCTGGGCAGTGGTGATCGGGACCATAACAATATTGTCCTGGCTGCCAAAGGATCCACCTCCTTTAGATTCAAGGATCCCTGTCACACGAAATGGTTGCCCTTCGATCCGAACGGTCTCCCCGACAATGCCATCCGTTCTGCCAAAAAGTTTCTCTGCAACATCGGGCCCTAATAACGCAACAGATGCTTTTCCGAGCTGCTGTTCGCTATTGATGAACTCACCTTCAGTAACTATATAATTGCGAACCAATGCATAATCTGGCGTAATGCCTTCCACCGTGGTTGTAACTTTTTCTCTTCCAAATGTAACGGTAACACTGCCACTAATGGAAGGGGCAACGGCTGCAATTGATGGCGCTTCCAGGGTATCCTGAAGAGCGTTCACATCATTTATGGTCAATGGTTGTACATTACGAACTTCTTCAGTCATGTTTCCCGGGAAGATGAAAAGCAGGTTGCTTCCAATGCCGCTGATCGAATTGGTTATGGTATTTTGAGCACCCTGGCCTACACCCAGCATAGCAACCACTGCAGCAACTCCAATGACGATCCCTAAAATAGTAAGGCCTGAACGAAGTTTGTTTGCGTTCAGACTTTCCAGAGCTTCAACAATAGATTGGGTAAAATTCATTCTGGTTGCTCCAGCTTTCCATCAATCAACCGGATGACCCGTTGAGTTTGCGCTGCTATGTTTGGATCATGTGTCACCACAATTATGGTTGTGCCAGATTCTTTATTCAATGAAAGGATCAAATCCATGATCTCTTTTCCAGATTTGCTGTCGAGGTTACCGGTAGGTTCATCTGCCATCAAGATGGCTGGATCATTGATCAGTGCTCGCGCAATGGCTACTCTTTGCTGCTGACCTCCGGATAATTCTGTTGGTTTATGGTTAATTCGATCGGATAACCCAACTGAGTCCAGCGCTTTACGGGCACGTTCCAATCTATTGGTTTTTTCTCCTGAATATCGCAATGGGAGTTCCACATTTGCCAGTGCAGAAGCACGAGGAAGCAGGTTGAAACTCTGAAAAACGAAACCCACTTTTCTGTTGCGAATGCCTGCCAGTTGATCATCATTCATTGATGCAACAGACTCGCCATCCAGAATATACTCACCACTGGTAGGGTGGTCAAGGCAACCCAATAAATTCATTAATGTAGATTTGCCTGAGCCAGAAGGCCCCATGATAGATACAACTTCGCCCCGATTGATGCAAAATGATACCCCGCAAAGTGCATGCACTTCGACAATCCCCATTGTATAGACCTTGGTGAGGTCAATAGTTTGAATAACACAATCTGCCATGTTACTGTCCAAACATAGGTCCGCGTGTAATATTGGCGGGTGGATTCAGAATGATCAAATCGCCTTCTTTGAGATCTCCTGAAACCAGTTCGCTATCAGTATCAGAAGATGCACCAAGCTCGATGTTCACTGGAACTGCCGCATTATTCTGCAGAACATATACCACCCGGTTGCCTTCCAATAATCTAACAGCCCGATTAGGGATCAACAACACATTGTCAAGCTGGTGAACGATGATATTTACCGCTGCTGTCATCCCAGGAAGAACCAATTCATCTGGATCTGTTAAAGCGATCGTAACTTTAAAATTCACCACGCCCTGACCTGCAGTGCCAATACGAGCTACTTCAACCACTTTTCCATCGTAAGATTTTGTTTGAATTGCATCAAAGGTGATGGTCGCAGATTGCCCGATTTTGATACTGTTAATATCAACTTCTGCGATATCTACATCCACCAACAACTGGCTTAAGTCATCAATTTGAAATGCAACAGTTCCAGGGTTGACTTGATCACCCGTTTTTGATCCAAGATTTGTGATGGTGCCACTAAATGGAGCTTCGACGTATCGCATCTTGAGGGTAGCTTCGAGTGCAGAAACCCGGGCTTCTGCTGCTTTGACGTCTTCAGGATCCGGGCCATCTTTTAACCGTTCCCATTCACGAGTAGCGTCATCCAATCTGGCAAGTGCTACATCCAAAGCAGCATTTGCCGTCGCCAATTCCTGCTCATCGGGTAACCCTAAAAGCCAGTTCAAGTTTGCCTGAAGACGATCACGGTTTTGTTTTGCTTTTGCCAGCTCACTGAAGGCTTCTGCTCGTATTGGGTTATCTTCTTCCAGGCTGTCTACCTGATCATATAGTTGTTCAGCCCTACTAACTGCATCTTCGGCAATGACCAGATTCGCCCGGGCAATATCCAGAGTTTCTTGATCCGCACGAGCATAATTTTTACTATCCAGGTCATCTCTGGCATCATCCACTGCTTTTTGGGCCAGAACCATGTTTTGATAGGCAGTTGCACTGGCTACATCCGAATTCTTTAAATCGTCCAAGGCACGCTTCGCCGAAACCAGGTCAGCTTCAGCCAGGATAATTGATTGAGGTAAAGAATCAGCAGACAATTCAGCAAGAATTTGATCCGTTGTCACAAGGTCATCCAGCTTTACATTAACCTTGCCAATCCGTCCGGTTGTTTGCCAGCTTAAAATTGCGCTCTGATTTGCATGTACTGTACCTGTGGCACCTACAATGGCTGTCAGATTTCCTCGTACCAGTGGTGACGTTTGGAAAGCACTTTGTGCTGCATTTTTTGCGCGGTTTATCCCAGAAATAACGAGGATGAGTACAATAACGATGAGTATCACACCAAGAACGATAAAAGTTTTCTTTTTCGATTTCATACTAACCCTTGTATTCGGTATCTATTGCATTAAGTAGAATTTTCCTGGTACACGTAAATGAAATTGCGTAAAACAAGTATAATCCGTTAACATTAGAAATATATATATGTTCATCCAAAAAGTAGAACGCATTGCCCGAAGTTCAATCATCATTTTGTTCCTGATCGCCTTTTTAGGTCGCAGTCAGGTATCTCCTGCTAACCAACAAGAAAAAATTCGCGCCTATACTCGGATGATCGAATTTGATTACACCACCTGGACCATAGATGCATTGTTTGGTAAAGCTGCACAAGCTTCTCTTGGAATGACGCGATATATTTCCTCTGATTCTACAAGAAAGATCGTATTTGAATATTTAAAAGTTGTCGAAAAAACGCAACAGCTCCAGGGTGAAATTGAAAGAATTTATTCTGATCCTGAGATCAAAGATCCAGACATTGCAGCGACAGAAAAATTAACACAACTGGAAGAATTGCAAAAGGAGAAGAGTGATCTGGCAGAACTGGCAGAAGCGATCATCCAGATGCAGGTCTCTCAAGTAATTGAAGAGACAGGATTAAGTATTGCTGGTCAACCCATCCCTCCATTGTTGTATCATGTTACTGAATTACCTCTTTCACTGATCGTTTCACCACGTGAAGTCATCCGGCAGGATGCCAATATTTCCATCAATCCAGAACTCAGCCTGGATGAGATCACAAAATTGGAAAAAGATGTAGCGAAAGGATTGAACGTATCAACAATGGTAACCCGTATTGGGGGAGTGGGAGTGTATCCGACCATGGTAGGTCAAAGCACAAATTTACAGTGGTTGATTGAAGTGGTTGCCCATGAGTGGATCCATAACTATCTTACCATGCGTCCCATGGGGATACGCTATGATAGCTCGCCAGAAATGCGCACGATGAATGAAACCACAGCCAACATTGCCGGCAACGAAATTGGCCTGGCTGTTCTGCAGCAATATTATCCTGAAATGGTTCCGCCACCTGTACAACCGTCAAAAGATGAAGATGTGCAAGATTACAATCCTCCTGAGCCTCCTGTTTTCGATTTTAATGCGGAAATGCATGTGACCCGTGTAAGAGCTGATGAACTTCTGGCGCAAGGGAAGATCGAAGAAGCTGAACAATATATGGAAGCCAGACGAAAGGTATTTTGGGATAATGGTTATCAGATACGTGTGCTCAACCAGGCATATTTTGCTTTCCATGGCGCTTATGCAGACATCCCTGGAGGGGCAGCAGGAGAAGATCTGGTAGGTCCGGCTGTACGAAAACTGCGTGAGGAATCCCCGGATTTGAAAGAATTCGTTAACCGGATAGCAGAAATGCGTTCTTTTGAGGAATTACAGAAAGCTGTGCAGTAAGTAGATATACAGACATCTTGTCCAGCATCTCTATCCGCTTTATAATCAAAAAATGTCTTTATTAATGGAACAAAACGAATCTCAAGAAGTAGTACCCGATGTGAATAGCGATATCCATGATCCGGTTTCAGAAAACGCTGAAAATTTACTACCTGAAAAACCCGCAGACGATAAGCGATTTCGAAAACTGTTGATTGAATCCATTCAGACCCTTGTTCTTGCACTCATTTTGTATTTTGCGATTGATAGTGTGATAGCTCGGGTACAGGTGGAAAACATCAGTATGCTGCCTACTTTACATGAAGGCGAATTTATCATGGTCAATCGCCTGGCATACAAAAATGGCAACTACCAGCGCGGGGATATTGTAATTTTTCACAATCCCATCAATCCACGGGAAGATTTCATCAAACGGTTGATCGGCATCCCTGGAGACCAAATTGATATCCAAAACGGACAGGTTTCGGTCAATGGTGTAGTATTGAAAGAGGACTACATTGCTGAATCTGTAAATTATCAAGGGCAATGGAAAGTGCCCGATGGATCTTTATTTGTATTAGGGGATAATCGCAATCAATCCTATGACTCTCATTCCTGGGGGTATCTACCTCAAGAAAACATCATGGGCAAAGCAATAGTGATATACTGGCCTCCGAAAGATATGCAGATCATCCAGCATATTCCTATTGGATTAGCCGAGGTA
>JBDKSY010000155.1:0-9968 GCA_039680395.1 Anaerolineaceae bacterium
CCGGCAATAATGGTACGCATATTCTTTTCGATTTCATCCAGGTCCTCGGGAGTCAGACTGCGTGGCAGATCGAAATCATAATAGAAACCATCTTCAATGGCAGGTCCAATGGCAATCTTAGCAGTAGGAAATTTTTGCAACACTGCTTCTGCCATGACATGGGCAGTTGAATGGCGGATCCGATATAACAGACTCTGTTCGTAATTCTCTTTTTCGTTCATCTCTTCCTCCTGTGATATCACAAGTACATTTAAACAAAACGACCCTTGCCCTGGGGCAAGAGTCTCTCTCTCAGCGGTTCCACCCAGATTAACCTGAAATCAGGTCATCTCGTAGTACCGGTAACGGTGGTGTCCGTCTTCCTTATCAGGCTTCCCTGTTCAGGTTGCCGCTCGCAGATGGTTTTCACCGGTTTTTCCGAAGGAGAATTTCAGCCTTTGTTCTCCTATCTCTGGCGGGTGTTACCCGATTACTCGTTCTGGTCAACGCGTTTTTAATGTGTGGGCGGTATAGGACTCGAACCTACGGCCTTTGCGATGTCAACGCAACGCTCTAACCAACTGAGCTAACCGCCCGAACAGATGAAATTATACCTGAATCAGCGATTTATGCAAGATGGATTTTCCTATCCAATACGATTTGATAACCAGATTCCTAGTCCGGCTGCCAACCCGCCCAGCATAGAACTACCCAACAGGTTGAAAACACCACGTACGATCTGCCCTGATAACAACAGAGTAAGGCTTTCATAACTATAAGTAGAAAAGGTGGTGTACGCACCCAAGAACCCTACCGTGATCATCATTTTTAATTTGGGGTCAATTGGCAGGCGTTCTGTAGAGAGAGACATGATCAACCCGAGTAGAAATGATCCCAATATATTGATCACAAGTGTTCCCAAAGGGAACGAAGTGTCAAATTGCTTTTTAAAGAACTCTGTAGTCCAATACCGGGCGTTTGCACCTACAATAGCTCCTATTGATATCAATACCACTTTTTCCATGTTCACCTCGATGTTTACCTTGCAGGGCAACAAAAAACCTCTGCAAATGAGAATATCCATTGGCAGAGGACATCAGCCACAAGACAATTTGCGTCGAGTGATCTTCATCACTCGCAAGTTATTCTATCTATGTGATGCAAATGCGTCAATCTTTTTCAGGGCGCAAATTGATATGGGATATAAAACTCACCGCTCAATACTTCCTGTTTGGGTTCCATGGTATAGAGTGTGAATGATATGGTTGTATCAATACCCGCCATAGGTCCAACACAGTAGAGATAATATGGATGATCTGTGCGGGTGGAGCATGCATATTCTTTATTCTTATCAACGATCAGCAAATATTCCCCCGTCACAGGTTCATTATTTTCGAAGGTGACAAGGTATTGCCAGTTCGGCAATGGACCATGAGTAAGAAGCTGGATTTGCATAGGAAGAAGGGTCGTGGTGGGGGTTGAAATAGTTGGGATCGTTGGTGATGATGGAAAGGTAGGAGAAGGAGTTGCTGTGGGAACGGGAGATGCCGTATACGATATGGTAGGGGAAAGGCTAACCTCGTTACCTGCTGTGCTGGCAGGTGTGCTTTGTTCTGGAGTTTTGGCGCACGCGGTCACCCATCCCATATTCATAAAAATTAATATAAAGAGCAGAAGAAAGCGATTTTTCTTCATTCATCGGATCCTTCGGTAATTATAGCCGTTCTACATTGAATTCAGACAAAATAAGCCAACACCATTCCAGGGAATTTCCTCAAAGAAGAGCATTGAAGTGGTTTCCATTGTCTTTGATCAGAAAATCCTGTTTCTAGACCTGTATACCATATACCACTTTTTAATTTTTATCAAAATATTGAAAAATTGGTCAGATTAACTACTTGAAATATTAATAAAATCTTATACAATATATCAATAGTGTCAATTTAACTCTCTTTATCGGCAAGTTTCCCCTAAAAATTATTTACTGTTAGTCACTGTATACCACTTTATCGAGTAGTTGTAAAAAATCTTTGCAGCTAGGAAGTGGTTTGTGGTGCATGACGTTTTTAATAAACCTCTTTATGTCCGTATACAGGAACATATCGCTGAATTGATCCTGTCTGGCAAACTGCCACCAGAAACAAAGATCCAATCGGAACGGGATTTCAGTGATGACCTGGGTGTCAGCCGCATGACGGTTCGGAAAGCATTGACTGAACTGGTCAATGAAGGACTATTGGAACGCAGGCATGGCTCTGGCACATATGTCGCCAAACCCAAAGTAACGTATGAATCTCAAGAGTTGGTAGATTACATAAAAACGATGCAAGTTCGCAATATAGCTGCCACATCTCAGCTACTTGAATTTGATGAAATTATTGCCAGCCGCAGATTAGCAGAAACTCTACAGATCGAAATAGGGGATCCAATTTTTCGCATCGGCTTGCTCCGATTTGCCAATCGCATACCGATCATTCTCGAAAGAATATTTTTTCCATGTGAAAGTTTTCCCGATTTACAAGAATGGGATCTTGAAAAAAGTTCATACATAGATCTTCTTACTGATGTATACAAGAAAAAATTAGGTTCTTTTTCACAAACGGTGGAAGCAGTATCAGCTACAGACGAAATTGCCCGGCAATTAAGAGTGGATGAAGGTTTTCCGATCCTCATGCTGGTAAAGATCATCCATAGCGAAGATGATGGGAAACCAATCGTAATGGCGCATGATTACTTGCGCAGTGATTACGCACGCATCCACACCAATCTCGAACTGAATAAATTGATGAAATAGTTGGTCGGGTAAGAAAGGAGGGTTGCGTAAATAATTTGTTTTTTGCCATAACCTGCAACAGCATCAATTACATCTAAAGATAGGAGGAAAACTATGGCAGAAATGAATGCCCCTGCAGGAATTGGGGACAAGAAGTTATATGCTCGAAAAAGTTCTGGTTTAGTACGAACAATCGGAGTTTTCGGTGCAATGGTTTTTGGTGTTCACTGCATCAGTCTGTCATCCTCGGGATTGATCCCATTCTCGTGGGTGGCAGGTGTTTGGCCTGGCAGCAGCATCATAGGTGTTATCACCGTAGCTATGTTTTTCTGTTTATTCCATGCCTACACTTATTCAGTCATTGGTGCAACAATGCCACGCTCTGCATCGGATTACACACTGGGTAGCCGCACCCTCAGCGCTCCTCTCGCTTTTGCAGCTAGCTGGACACTGGTCATTTTTAGTGCAATGGTCGCTGGATCTTTGATCGCCTGGATCCCAAAGACTGCTATCCCTGTGTTATTCCGAACTATGGGGATCGTTTTTGAAAATGCCACTTTCATTGCCATTGCTGATTTTTCAGCCACGAAAGCAGGCATCATCCTCATCGGTTCAATATGTACCTTGATCGTCTTTGCTCTTATGATCCTGCCAACGAAAACCATTTTGAAGGTCCTCGAGGTTGGATTCTTCCTGGGAATTGCAGCCTGGATAGTTATCTACATCCAGCTTGGTTCAGCAAAGGTTGACGCATTCCCTATAGCCTGGGATAAGTTCATGGGAGAAGGGAGTTATGCAGCCCGCATTGAACTGGCAAAAGCAAATGGAATGGTGACCAATCCGAATGTGGCTATGATGACCCTGGCAGGGTTGATCATGGGTTTCTGGGTCTTCTATGGGTATTACATTCCAACTTTCTTCGCTGGAGAAGTCAAACAGGCTGAAAAAACATTGCTTGCTGGTTCCTGGTCATCCCTCCTGGTTACCTGGGCGATCTTCGTAGTAGCAACAATTCTGCTACAACGCCTGGTGCCATTGGAATGGATTGCTGCAGAAAGTTATTTAAGCAACGCAGGAGTGGTCGAAGCCAATCCCATGCCATGGATCACATTCTATGCAGCCATCCTTAAGCCGAATATGATCATGCTTTGGATCGTTGCAATCGCCTGGATATATACACTGATCAATCTGGCTCAGACATACTTCTTCTATTGCAGCCGTATTATTTTCGCCTGGTCGTTTGATCGGCTTATTCCAGAAAAAGTTTGCTACATTCACCCCAAGCTGCACAGCCCCATTTTCGCCATTCTCATCATTACCATCATTGCTGAGATCGGTGTCATTGATGCGGCAATGGGTAGCGTCATGGGAGCCCAGTTGAACTTTGTGTTCTTCGCAGTGTGCACACAACTTGTTCCAGTAACTGCAGTTACATTGCTTCCATTCACCAAGCCTGAGATATTCGAAAATGCCAGCGCATTCGTGAAGAGAAAAATCGGAAAAGTTCCTGTGATCACGATCGTCGGTGGCATCACCATGGCTTATTTGATCTGGATGCTGCTCGCTTCCTTCTTATTCCCAGCAGTTGGAGGAAGAATTGGACCTGGAACGCTGCTTACCCTCGCTGGCTTCATACTATCTGGTTTCCTGGTGTTCTATGGTGCCAGAGCATACCGTATGAAGAAAGAGGGCATTGATATCAATTGGACATTTAAGTCCATCCCACCCGTATAACCAATTAAACATGGCTCCCTGAAACGGAGAAGAATTTCTTTGAGGTATCTATCCTCCAGGGAGCCTTTTTTGGAGTATTCCATGAAACTGGGAAACAAATCTCATCAAAACAAAATGCTTAGAATTCTCTATGGTTCCGACTTCCATGGTTCTGATGTGGTATATCGAAAATTCATCTCTGCAGCATTTCAATATCAGGCAGATGTTTTGATCGTTGGGGGAGATGTAACTGGGAAAGCCATGGTTCCTGTAATCAGCAATGGAAATGGGAAGTATTCAAGTTCATTGTTTGGGAAAAATTTATCAGCAGGAAGTAACGAAGAGCTGACAAAGATCAAAAAAGAGATATCCAGTGTAGGGTTTTATCCCATCGTTCTGAACCAGGATGAAGCAGATGACCTGGAATCTCATTCCGAAAAAATGGCAACGCGATTCGAGTTTGAGATGTGCGAAAGGGTGAGAGATTGGATGCGGATTGCCGATGAAAAGCTAACCCCCGATCATAAAACCCTTTACTTTATGGCAGGAAATGATGATGTAGCTTCAATTGATGAAACAGTAGCTGAATTTCCAAACATACGCAACCCTGATATGACCCGCTTTGAAATTGATGGAGGATATGAGATTTTGGGACTTTCTGCTTCCAATATGACACCCTGGTGTTGCGCTCGGGATATGGAAGAAGAAGATTTGCAGGCAAAGCTTGACCAGCTTGAAGGGCTTATTCAAACACCTGAAACTGCAATCACAGTACTCCATGTTCCTCCTTATAACTCTTCATTGGATACCTGTCCCGAATTGGATAAAAACTTGAAGATCATTACCCGCGGTGGTCAGGTTGTAATGAAATCTGCTGGAGCCAAAGCCGTGACAAATTTTATCGAAAAAGTGCAACCATTGCTATCCCTGCATGGGCATATCCATGAGTCACCTGGGCATGTTCATATAGGTCGCACCCTGGCAATCAATGCTGGAAGCGAATATGCAGAAGCCATTCTAAAAGCAGCCATCATCAATTTAGAAAATGGCAAAGTAAAAGGGCATATGATGATTTCTGGTTGATGGAGGTAGTATGGGAAAGTATGGACCGATTATCGAAGATTTTTATACAGAACGCACCCGTATCTTGAGTGCTCTTTCAGAAGAGCAATATAAACATATTGTTATGCGGTTGATCGGAGCACTTGCTTTTCGCACCCATTGCGAGAAGTATGGCTATATTCAAGATAAATTAGGTCGAGTTTTTACTGATTTTGATTTTGTTGCCTACCCAAAATATTCTAAAGACATTACGAGAGTTTTGACAGAACTGGGTTATGAAGAGGATAAACAGGTCACTCAACTTTTCGGTGATAAACGGATGATATTCCACGATCCAGCATTTGGGCGACATATTGATATCTTCTATAACTACCTTGATTTTTGTCACACCATCAATTTTATTGGCCGGCTCGAGGCTGAAGAAATTACTATCCCTCTCGCTGAATTATTCCTCGAAAAGATGCAAATCGTTCAAATCAATGAAAAAGACATCATCGATTCCATTATGCTGCTGCTTGAGCACCCCTTTGGAGAAGGCGACAAGGAAACCATCAATATCACTATATTGATCAATACATTGACCTCTGATTGGGGCTGGTGGCGAACTACGATGGGAAATTTGCAGGTAGTAGATGAACGTCTGAATATGTTCGCAAATCTTTCACCGGAAGAACGGCAAATTGTGCATTCGCGAATAGAGGAATTACGAAAGATCATTGATGCAGCTCCGAAATCCATGAAGTGGAAAATAAGATCGAAAGTGGGAGAAAAAGTAAAGTGGTACAAGGATGTTGAAGAATTGACCAGGTAGGTTAGCTTCATAGCACGAACCTGTAAGCAGGTTCCCAAAAAGGAGAACTTTTTCTAATGAAGAAAGCCGTTGATTTTATCAATCCATGGATCATTTCTGCTGAACCCTATAGTGACCGGCATATGGATGTCGCCTGGGAACATCCAGAAATCATCCGTATGATGTCAAATGAGAATTTATGCGAACCCCCTGAATCAGTGATTGATGCTATTGTACAGACAGCCCATCTTGGAAACCTGTACCCTGGTTCGGGACCTCTATTGAGAAAAAAGTTGGGAGAATCTGCCGGACTATCTGCTGACCATGTTGTTCTCG
The DNA here is from genome assembly GCA_039680395.1 of Anaerolineaceae bacterium. Taxonomy (GTDB): domain Bacteria; phylum Chloroflexota; class Anaerolineae; order Anaerolineales; family Anaerolineaceae; genus UBA4782. The sequence continues at coordinate 6,654 of JBDKSY010000155.1, forward strand.
GTAATGGCTCTACCGACGTGATCAACTTTGTCATTCATACCTTTGTGGGTCCTGGTGATGAAGTCCTAATTCCAGTTCCTACTTTTCCTATGTACGAATCACGCACAAAAGTCGCTGGGGGTAAAGTGGTTCAAGTACCTTTTACACCAGAATTCTACTGGGATATGGACTCTATCCTGGCTGCAGTTACTCAGAAAACCAAGTTGATTTTTATATGCTCACCTAACAATCCTACTGGCAATAAAATATCTGATTCTGATCTAAAGAAGATCCTGGAATTGGGGATCCCTACCTTCTTTGATGAAGCGTATTATGAACTGGCAGATACGGTGGAAACAAAAGCCAGTTGGATCAAAGATTATCCACACATGGTGATCAATCGAACATTCTCGAAAGCTTACGGGTTGGCAGGTTTGCGAATAGGATACATCCTTTGCGATCCCCAGATCGCCACCTATTTCAACCGGGTGCGCTTCCCATGGAACGTTAGCCTGATAGGAATTGCAGCAGCACTGGCTCAACTGGATGACACAAACGATCAAGAAATCAAGCGTCAGACGGTCATTCAGGGAAGAGAGTATATCTATCAGGAAATGAATAAGATCCCAGGGATCAAAGCATATCCATCTGAAGGAAACTTTGTATTGATTGATGCTCATATTCTTGACAAATCTTCAGAGGAAATTCGGGACGCGATGGCTCTGAAAGGTATCTATATCCGCCCTATGAATGGTCACCATATGAAGAAAGGATTCATCCGCATCACGGTTGGATCAAAGAACCATAATGAATCTTTCGTGAGTTTATTCAAAGAATATATTCATGATGTATTGGGAAAGTAAGACATGACAATACAGAAACGATATATTCTCGCACACGATACAGGCACAGGTGGTGACAAAGCGGTGATCTGCGATCTGGACGGACATGTCTTGTATTCAGCCTATCAGGAATATGGTATCTATTATCCTAAACCTGAATGGGTAGAACAGGATCCCAACGAGCTGTGGCGCACAGTAGCTGCAACTACCAGGAGAGTTATCGAAAAAGCAGGCATTGATCCCCATGAAATAGCAGGAGTTGGGATATCTGCTCAAATGTGGAATACATTACCGGTGGACGAGAAGGGGAATCCGCTGATGCCCATGATGAGTTGGCTGGATTTACGCAGCATCGAACAGGCTAATCGCGTTGTTGAAGGAGATAACCCGGCATTTATCTATGAGCACACCGGAAATATTCCTACGGCCAAAGATTGCATCCCCAAGATTCTTTGGTTGAAAGAAGAACGTCCAGATATCTGGGCTAGAACTGCCTGTCTCATGGACTGTAAAGAATACATCTTGTTTAAGCTCACCGGGAGAATGGCGATTGATTATGTGGGTGCATCCGTTTTCTTCCTTTTCGATCCTATCAAAAAGGTATGGTCGCAGGAAGTATGTGATGCCTTTGAAATTCCAGTAGAAAAACTTCCCCCAGCCTACCCATGCACAGAAGTCATAGGAGAGATCACCGAACAGGCTGCGCTTGAAACTGGATTGGTCGCAGGGACACCCGTAGTGATCTGTGCAGGGGATGTTGCAGTTGCCCAATCAGGTGCTGGTGCAAACCGGGAGAATAAAGTCCATTTATGTATAGGTACGGCAACCTGGGTGGGCATATCCACATCCGTTTTTCGTAATGACCCGGTCAAACCTTTATGGGGATTGTGCCATATAGATCCGAAAAAATACATCATTTCTGGTGAGATGGAAACAGGGGGTGGTGCCCTGATGTGGTTCCGTGACGCACTTTGCAATGAAGAAAAGATCCATTCCACCCACATCGGCCGCTCCACCTATGATCTGATCAACAGTTTGGCAGAAGTCGTTCCACCTGGATCAGATAAATTGATCTTTTTGCCGTGGCTTTCTGGCGAGCGTGCACCTGTGCTTGATCATTATGCACGTGGTGGATATATCGGCCTGGCGATGAGCCATAACAAAGGTCATATGGCTCGTGCGGTGATGGAAGGGGTTGCCTACCACCTGCGCTGGATCTGTGAGACCATGGAAAATATTGGTTTTCCTATCAATGATATCAATGCTGTCGGCGGCGGATGCAACAGCAGCACCTGGGTACAGATCATCAGCGATGTTACTGGAAAACCACTGCATCTCGTAAAGAACCATCTGGAAGCAGGCGCGGCAGGAGCTGCCCTGGCTGTGGCAGTTGGTTTGGGTATTCATAAAAGTATGGATGATGTAGATGACCTGATAGAGATCAGCCGTACAGTCAATCCCTCAGATGGTGCACATAAAAAACGCTACGACGACCTTTATCATGTGTATCGAGATATCTATACCGCGTTAATTCCTACTTATCGGAGCTTAGCAGAAATTCAATGAAACAAGTGATTGATCGAAACCGAATTAATAAAAATGCGCTTCTGTCCAATATTGCCAGTATAGGTGGCCTACTGATTTTGATGGCTTCAGTCATCTTGCCTGTTTTTGTAAAAGGTACTTCTATCATTTCAGGCATTATGATGGTTGTGGGTCTGGGGGTGGCCATGGTGGGCATCTATTTTGCCAACCGGTGGGTACGTAAACCCCGGCCTGAAGATCGTCTGGACAAAGTCTTGAAAGGGTTGAGTGAGAAGTATGTACTTTTCCATTACCCCCATTTGCCTTCAGATCATATCCTGCTTACCCCAGCCAGCGTGATCGTTATCGAAACTATCAACATAGGAGGTGATTACTTTTTCAAGAATGGCAAATGGAAGGAGAACATGACGATTGGTCGGGCAATACGCTACATCGTAGAGGAACATCTTGGCGATCCATGCCGGGCTGCGAAAGAATCTGCCAATGCTATCCATACAAAATTAAACCAGATCGAAGGGTTAAGCGGAAGTATCCCTGTGAAACCAGTTGTGGTCTTTACACACCCCGCCACCCAACTGGAATCGCTCAATCCTCCCATACCAGTCATGAAGGTAGAAAAGCTCCGGAAACATGTAGATGCAGGAACTACTAAGTTACCGCAAGAAGATTACGATAAAGTTTTTGAGTTTCTCGAAGCCAATACACGGTAAAGAAACGATAATGATTTTAATACCTGAGAAGCCCTGTTTTTAGCCAGGGCTTCTTTTGTGGCATATTCAAATACATATGGTATAATCGCCATGCTTTCTGGGAAAAACTCAGAGGCATGCTGGAGAGGTCGCCTAGCTGGCTTAGGGCGCACGCTTGGAAAGCGTGTGTACCGCAAGGTACCGCGGGTTCGAATCCCGCCCTCTCCGCTATTTATTTAACCGGGTTTGAACCCCATCGA
>JBDKSY010000156.1:0-2030 GCA_039680395.1 Anaerolineaceae bacterium
TGTTGTGTCCGGCGATTTTTACTTCACCTTGGCTGGGATTCAGTAAACCAGCTATCAGGCGCAGCAGGGTAGATTTTCCAGAGCCGTTGGCACCTACCAGAGCTACAAACTCGCCCTCTTTCACCTGCAAATTGATCCCTTCCAGAACCATCCGGTCAGGGGTTGTAGGATAGAAGAAATTTACTTCATTCAAAGAAATTAGGGGTACCATGGCAAAACCAAATGGAATTATACAAGACAAATTATAAATGGAACGCTCCACTTATATTAAAACATAATGCTCTTCAAAAGAGAGCATTATGTTTTCAAGGAGGAGCATGTTTGCCAGTTAAGCTGACCGGCGTAAAGAGTTTTATAATTGCATTCTATAGGATGATCCTGTGAGTCTCCTATGAGTCAGCTTTATATGCTCTATGAATCAGGGTTTTTCTTCTCACTCACAGCGTTTTCACAGCAAAATGGTCTATATTTAGATATGGGCTGACAAGAATAATATGATCCCAACTATTTTGATCGTAGATGATGATCTAAAACTGCTGAAAATGCTTCAGCGGACGATGACGTACGAAAATATGCATGTTCTTACTGCCACCAATGGGCAGGATGCTCTGCAGCTTGTTAAAACCAGGAAACCTGATCTGATCATTTTGGATTGGATGATGCCGCGCATGGATGGCATGACAGTCATCCGAAGGCTTCGTGAAGAAGAGGATAATACCCTTGTTTTAATGTTGACTGCGCGTGATACCATCGAAAACCGGGTTGAAGGACTGGAAAGCGGCGCAGATGATTACCTGGTGAAACCTTTTGCCCCTGCTGAGCTGGTCGCGCGTGTTCATGTCTTGTTGCGCCGGGTAGAAGCAAAACCCGAAAACCACATTCTGGATTTCGCTGGCATACACCTGGACCCTGGAGCACATGAGGTCTTCTATAATAACACCCTGATCACCCTTACCAACACGGAATTTAAACTATTGCAACTCTTCCTGTTGAATCCCCGCCAGGTATTGGAGCGCCGCCAGATACTGGTGGAAGTGTGGGGGTATGATTTCGCAGGGGATGATAATGTATTGGAAATCTACATAGGGTATCTGCGCAAGAAATTGGAAGCTTGTGGCACTCCCCGCTTGATCCACACAGTTCGCAGTGTGGGATATGTGTTGAAGGAAGAATAATGTCAATTCGATTACGCCTGACCTTACTTTACAGCGTCATCCTGGCATTGACCCTTGCGGTTTTTGGCATCGCACTCTATTCTTTACAATCGCAGTACACGCTAAATGCGTTAAAACAGGATTTAAGCACCAGCGCTGAAAAGATCAATCAATCGCTTGTTCATATTCCTCCAATGAATCAAAAGGATCAGGGGAATGGTACAGTACCTTTCCGTGAATTTTCAGATGATATTATCTTTCTCCGCCTTCCCGAGCGGGAAATTGCCCGCGTCCTTGACCCTGATGGCAACTTAATCGCCAGCCCGAATGGCATGAGCGAAGAAGCTTTGCCTTTAAGCGAAGATGGTTTAGCAGCCGTTCAAGAAAAGAAAGGTTGGCTGGAGCAAGGCACGGTAGATGACATTGACTTGTTGATCTTCAGCTACCCTGTAGTGGTGAATGATAAGGTGATCTTCATTGTGCAGGTCGCACGTCCATTGACAGAACGGAATAATTCACTGAACAGCCTGGCAACCACATTGACGTTTGCTGGCATCATCACCACACTGGCAGCATTTGGCATTGGGTGGGTCTTATCAGGGTATACGCTACGTCCCATTCATCGCATCACCCAGACAGCACAAGAAATTGGGAAAGAGCGTGATTTCGACCGGAGAGTGGAATACCGGGGACCACCCGATGAAGTTGGGCAGCTAGCAACTACATTTAATAACATGCTTGCAAGGTTACAGGATGCCTATCAGCAGGTGGCTAAATCATTGGAGATGCAGCGCAATTTTGTGGCTGATGTTTCCCATGAACTGCGCACCCCTCTCACCACCCTGCGCGGTAACCTGGGCTTGTTGCAGCGGAAAC
>JBDKSY010000157.1:0-1737 GCA_039680395.1 Anaerolineaceae bacterium
AACACAAAAACACGTTTTGGTTATTATCCTGTCCTTGAGTCTTCCAGTTCCAATGCGCCCAACCAGTATTGTCTGTATGCCCAGGTAAACTGGAACGGATTTCTACTGGGCCAGAATAATCAATTGAAGTGATCTGGCAACGTAATCCTAGAATGTGTTCATCTGCAAGGCTGGTAAAGCGTTCAAACTCTAGCTGGATCTTTTTCCCGGAGACCATATTCCAGATCACTTTTCTGTGAAGCGTGCCCGTATGCAGATCTATGTCGCGCTGGTAGAAAAGTAGCTTTCCCTGATCCATGCGAAACATCTCTCCACCAATGGTAACCCGCAGATCAAGCCAGTTGGGTGTATTGGCTAATTCAGTAAATGCGATGGGAACATCATCAAAGACACCATGCAAAAAGGTGGCTGCTACTTCTCCTGGATAACCTTCTTCAAAAGTTCCCCGCGTGCCCAGATAGCCATTACCGATCGTAAAAACGGTCTCTTTAGCGTTGAGCTTGAGAGGAGTAAATTCTGATTCGGAAATCGTCCAATTATCCATTATTTCATCCTGCCAGGTGCAAAGGTTAACTTAGCTTCAATAATGACACCTTCATTCCCCCTCAAATCCAACTCATTCCCGGAAATTTGTTCAGTTCGATCCAAATGGGTGGAGAGAAGAAGGTTCCCTCCATTGAGACCGGAAACATACAGGTGGCAGGGATGAGATGAAAAATTGAGGGCGATGATGAAACGTTCTTGCCCGGCATAAAGTCGCTCATAGACGTAACAATCTGCTGATCCGACATCAATAGCCAAATAGGTTCCGCTGTGCAAAGCTGGATGGTCTTTCCGCAGGCGGATCAGCCGGCGATATAAATTCAACATGGATGATGGGTCGGCATTTTCTGATGATACATTTTGCTCTTGATACTTTGAGGTAACCGGTAACCAGGGTGGAAAACTAGAGAAACCAGCATTCACTTCTGCTGTCCATTGCATGGGGGTACGGCTGAAGTCGCGGCTATGTTCGATTCCCAGGCGAATGCCTTGTGGATCGCGCATCTGTTCAGCATGTATCTCGCCATTTTCCATGCCCAATTCTTCGCCGTAATACAGGAAAGGAGTTCCACGGAGTGTCAATAGCAGCATTGCTGCAATACGCGCCTGGTTATGACCAATTTTGGACGCGAAACGCGGGGCATCATGGCTGTTGAGGACGTAATTTGGCCAGGCAAAGACAGGTAATGCGTTTTCCAGCTCATCCACTGAATGGCGTATCGTTTGGGCTTCCCATGGTAGATTCATCAGTCGAAAATTGAATGGTAAATTTAATTCTTCACCATGTTCACCATAATACTTAACCCAGCGCGGCAATTCGTACCATACTTCCCCGATGCTTAATCGGTCAGAATATTGGTCTACAATGAGCCGAAAAGAACGGATCACGTCATGCACCTCATCAATGTCTTGATCGTAGAGATGCATCTGGCGATTGTACAGGTCTTCTGGTGAAAGCTGTTCTGAAATTGCTGGTTTAAGTGGATTATCCTGGAAACCAGGATCTTTCATGATCACTCCCACAACATCCATGCGGAAGCCATCTACACCGCGATCCAACCAAAACCGTAAAGTGTTACCCATCGCCTCGCGTACTTCAGGGTTGCGCCAGTTCAGATCCGGTTGTTCTTTGAGGTAGGTATGCAGGTAATATTGAGAGGTGGGTTCATCCCATTCCCATGCAGAACCGCCAAA
>JBDKSY010000158.1:0-10624 GCA_039680395.1 Anaerolineaceae bacterium
AATGCCATGGAATTACTTCAAGCGCTTCACTCTCAAGGTTTTCATATGACCCGCCAACGGCAATTGGTGTTGGAAATTCTAAAGCAATCTCAGGGCCACCTGGATGTCGGGATGATCTTTCTCGAAGCAAAGAAGAAGGACGACCGGATCAGCCTGGCAACGGTATACCGGACTTTGGATTTGTTTAAAAAAGCAGGGTTGGTGGAAGAAAACAACCTCGGTGAAGATCACGGTCATTTTGAAACTACCCAGGTTCCTCACCATTACCACTTTACCTGCATCAATTGCGGGAAAGTCGTAGAACTTAAAGCCGAAGAGATTAAAAAACTGATACAAAAAACGGGACTACAGCAGGGGCTAAAGGTAACAGAAATTCAGTTATTCCTCCGGGGATATTGCTCGGAATGCCAGGCAAAGAAATTACAAAGTTGAGGTATCGTCGAAATGGAAAAACCATCACGATCACAATCCCTTTCCCCTAATAATGAAGATCAAAAAAAACCACAAATTCCATTAGGTGATATCCCTGCTGGTCAAACAGTAATTGTCAGTCAATTTACTGGAGGTAAAGAATTCATCAATCGCATTGCCAGTATGGGATTTGCAAGTGGTGTACTTGTTACGGTCCTTCAAAACCGGGGACATGGACCAATGATCGTTTCGATTCTTGGCTCCCATCTAGCTCTGGGACGCCATGAGGTGGAATTGATCCAGGTACACACTCAATGAATGACCAAAATCCAACTCTCACTATTGCTCTGGCAGGCCAGCCAAATGTCGGAAAATCAACCGTATACAACCTGCTTACGGGTGGATCACAGTATGTGAGCAACTGGCCAGGGAAAACCTCCGAATGTCAAACCGGTTGTTTTGAATTCCAGGGAGAGACAATCCACCTGGTGGATCTGCCAGGCACCTACAGTCTGTCGGCAAGCTCCATTGAAGAACAGATCGCCCGCGAGTTCATCATCGAGAAGCAACCTGATGTATTGCTTGTCATTCTCGATGCAGTAAACCTTGAGCGTAATTTGTACCTGGTTTCAGAACTGCTCAATCTGCCAGTCCCACTGGTTTTAGCGATCAACCGGAACGATCTGGCTGAATCACAAGGGATTCACATCGAACCAAAAGTTCTGGAAGCAGCCATTCGAGTACCTGTAATTTCTCTTGCTGCTCAACACGGCGAAAGTATCCAGGATGCGATTCAAGCTGCTGTTCAGATCGTGCACCACCCTGAAAACTGGCAGCCTGACCGCCCAACGATCCGTCCAGATCACCAGATCGTTTTGCAAGCGGTTGAACAGATCATTCACAACCAGGTACCGGCGTCTTATCCCCCTGATTGGATAGCCATAAAACTTTTTGAAGGCGACCAGGTCATCACAGAGATGATGAAAGAAAAACTGGGTTCAAATTGGCAACAGGTTCACAATATCCTGGTTCAACATGATGATGCTTTCCTCGCGGTTGTGGGAGGGCGGTATGACTGGATTGGCAGAATGGTACGCGCTGCGATTGCACGCCCAAAATTAGGTAAAGTGACGATAACTGATAAGATTGACAGGCTTACCACTCATTCCGTCTGGGGAATATTGATCCTGATAGCGGTTATGGCAGCACTATTTGGGTTAACTTTTTCAATTGGTATACCTGTTCAGAACTGGCTGGAGAAAAATGTCATTCAGACAGCAGCTGCATGGGTTTCTACCACTTTTGTAGATTCCCCTCATTGGATCGTGAGCCTGGTTGCTAATGGCCTTATCAGTGGTGTGGGCACAGTCCTTACCCTGCTGCCAATTTTGATTCTCTTTTTTATTGGTATGGGTTTATTGGAAGATTCAGGGTACATGGCACGGGCAGCCTTTGTAATGGATCGGTGGATGCATCCCTTTGGGTTGCATGGAAAAAGCTTTTTACCCCTTTCTTTCAGTGTGGGGTGCAATGTGCCAGCAGTCATGGAAAGCAGGATCATTGAAGAACCAAAAGCGCGGCTGATCACGGTCTTGCTGACTCCCTTCATACCCTGCTTCCCTCGATTATCGGTGGTGGTAATTCTCGCTCCCATTTTATTTGGTAAACATGCATTTCTTTACAGCCTTCTTCTTTTCAGCATTCCAATACTATTTCTGGTTCTGTACGGAAAGATTTTCCATGAATTATTCCAGGGTGGAAAACATAATATTTTCATTATGGAGTTACCTCTTTACCAGGCACCTCAGGCAAAAGCCATAGTGAAAAGTGTAGGCTTTCGGATCATTGATTTCTTGAAAGGCGCTGGCAGTATTATTTTGGTGGTTTCAGTTGGATTGTGGGCGCTTTCATACTTCCCAGGTGGAAATATCGAAAGCAGTTATCTCTCGATTTGGGGGCAGCGGCTAGATCCTGTCAGCAAGGTCATCGGTCTTGATTGGCGGATGGCAGTAGCACTTTTTACCAGTATGTTGCGCAGCGAGAACACACTTTCGACCCTGTCAGTTCTATATGGGGTCGGCTCACAGCTAACATTAACCGAGGCTGTTGCGGGTCAGGTTGTCCCTGCAGCAGGTCTGGCATTTTTAGCCATGCAGATCCTGTTCATCCCATGTATTGCTACGGTTGCTGCTATTCGGAGTGAAAGCAAATCCTGGGGATGGACCATGGCGTATGTCGGGTTGAGGTTGGTGACATCTCTCGGAGTGGGTACTCTGATCTATCAAGCCTGCCGGTTGTTTCAATGGGGAGTTTGAGATGATTGAAGAACTATTACAACGGATTTCGCAGGGTAGATGCTTCACCACCCATTCTCTGGCTCAGGAATTCAGAGTCAGTAATGAGCTGATGGAAGCCATGCTGAATGATCTGGTTCGAGCAGGGCATCTCAAGGTGCTAAATCATTGTGAAGATAAGGAATGCAAAGGCTGCCAGATGGCTGCTTCGTGCAAACCTCAAGCGAAAATGTGGATGCTGGTGGAAAAGTAATCTTCTGTGGATTCCTGATCCTTGAAGGATGGATCAGAATGATGATTTCAAGCTAAATATCAGACTTCCGAAATGTTCATATCAGCATTCCGGAAGTCTGCGTAAACCGGCTATTGCATATTCAAAAATTTTAACATTTCGAATACCAACATTGCAGGCCATACAATGGATTTTAGGATCCCCAATACGCCGATCCAGAATGAAGTGGCATGGCCTAAGTAGAAGACTAATGCACCAATGAATCCCAGACCATATACCGCATCTGAAGTTCTGTTATGGTAAGCTTTATACGATTTCTTTTCTTCTACCACATTGGAAGTTGTTTCTGTTGTCATTTTTTCTCCTTTTATTCCTCTTTATCTATTTCTTCCCAGAGGTCTGCTATTTTCTCAAGAGTCAAACCTGGTTCTATGCACTTGCCGCAGCGGCTGAAGCTGCAGCAGAGTCACTATGAAGCATCAATATCAGGTACCAGCCAAAAAGGATCAATATTGGCAGTTCAGGGATCTGGGTCGCTTCTGGCAATATTTCTACTTCTGCTGATTGCTTGAAGAACCCGCCGATATGAAAACGTACCAGGGGCTGGTCATCTTCTGTTTGCCACTCCATCTGGGTCATCCAAAAATTGGTGGTGGCTTTAAAAGACTGTCCATTAGCAAATTCCAATGTACCACCCTGGCTCCAGGTATTGTTGGTGAAAATTGCCAGATCCTCGTCCACACCATTGATGCGGATACTGGCACTCTTTTGCCAGAAGCCAACACGTTTGAAGGTCCAGCTTCCATCGCCGCTGTCAGCATAAGCCAGTGTGCCCCAGGCACTACGGAATTTCAAAGTTGCTACCAGCGTATCACCAGTCATAAGATCGAATGCCATCTTCATGCCGGGTTGTACCCACTTGAGTGGGTGGGTGGCTAATTGCGAAATTCTCAAAAGCATATTCCCTCCAGCTAATCGGTATCAAGAAATTAACCCTTCGCAATATTCACATTATTAATATACGAAGAAATTTGCCGAAAGTTGCATCCGATATTTCCAATAATGGTTCAAAAACGCCATTTCATTCCGCAGCATTTTCTGGAACCATCTGTTAGAAATTTGTTCTCTATTGAATTTTGACTTAATTTGAAGTACTATCAAGCTGTCTATACAAGTGTGCGCGATAAGCCTGCAGCCTGGGTTTATAGTGGCATTGACGAACACTTTGTTTATCGTGATCAACCCGCCCAAACCTTTTTTGGGTGGGTTTTGTTTTGAAAGGAGAATCCTATGAGTACGATAGATCTACCTTATACATTGGAGATGACATTGCCTTTCCGTGCTATTGTTTACCCTTCAACACGAGATGGTCAGGGTGACGCAATACGGGGTCGTGGTAGCTGGAAAATTCGGCTAGAACCCACAGAAAAAGAGGGGATTGCTAATCTTCATTTTCTTGGTCTATGGGCGCAATTGGATCCCGGATCGGTACTTCATTTTGATATCGATGGGGATGGTTTTTTGGAAACACTCGACATCAGTGGGTTCAGGCTTTCACCCGATGATCTGGATCTACGAAAAAGTGGGGGTGAAATAGATTTGCGAACCGGTGAGGTGACCATGCATCTCATCATGCATCTCGACTTGAGTTTCATTCCGCAATTTGAACGGCGTGGTAAGGTTCTGCCCCTGGTATTTGATATTACTGAACATGGCCGGTTTGACCTGGTAAATGGCAAATTCTACTCCCACTCAGCCCCGTTTGTTGTACTCGAGGGACCATTAGCTGGTTTAACCGTGCTCAATTGTATTGATGATGATCCACCCTGTTATTCTACGATCACCCTGGGGATCAGTGTTTTGAGTGGCAACCCTGCTTCGTATGATATTCCAATTGGGAAAGCGCCTAAAGAAGTATGGATCTGCCCGGGAACGCCCATCATGCTGCTGTGGGCTTCAACCAATAAAGGCACCTGGTCAGTGGATATCAACCCATTTCCTGGTTCAGTATCCGCAAATGGAAAACAGAAAATACCCGATGTGACCTCGAATAACCCCAAGCTTCAGAAAGCCCTTTCGCAATCAACCAGCTTTGTTGGCACTGTGGTTGGAGGTGATTGCCGTTCGGATAAGGATGATGTGACCGTCAATATCATCTCAGGGGGTGAGCAGTTCTCTCAAACCGCGGATTTCCATGACGGACGATATTGGACTGCTTACCTTCCTGATTTCACGTATGATCGTAATATTCTCGTTTCACGGATCATGATCGCACTTGGCCAGGCAGATAGTATCACGCATCCTTCCTGGAGGGTTGACCATCTTTATGCAAACCAGCCACCAGTGGGCACTACCCTGCCAGCTTTGAACACATGGACAAATGTTGCAAAAAAGCATGCCCTCCCCGGAGAATATCGTTTCACGCCGATGCCATATGGTACCCAATTACCAGCAGGTGAAGAAAGGAAAAAACTTTACTTCATCCTTGAGGTGACCAAATGCACAGCTCAATGAACTCTTCATACACGATTACCATCCCATTTCGAGCAGCAGTTTATCCTAACACCAGATCGGGGTCAGGTAATCTGGTCAGTGGGAGAGGGGTCTGGACACTTCTTTTTTCCTCTGCAGAAGAAACCAGCCGTGTGAAAATTACCTTTGGTGGGCTATGGTTCCAGTTTGATCCTTCAAGCCGGCTTGAATTTGATATTGATGGTGATGGTGATCTTGAGCTGATCGAGTTAGGAGGGTTGACAGTTACTTCAGATGAATTCAATATGGAAAATAGCGGTGGAGTGGTGGATCTGATCACAGGGCAGGCACATCTGCATCTTGATTTCACCGTTGAACCAGGTTCAATATCCCAGCTTGCCCATCTAAAAAACCTTGATCCAATTCGATTCACGCTTGATGAGAATGGACACATTGATTTTGAACGTGGTGTCTTCGAAACCCATTCACAGCTCTGGACAGTACCGGAAGGAACCTTTGCTGGGCTTACTATCATTAACTGCATGCATCTCCTGATCCCGTATCAATCGCAACCCTGTGCGACTGTGGTGATTGGAGTGAACGTTTTGAGTGGAAGTCCAAGTGCATATGATATTCCTGCCGGGCAGGCACCTAAAGAAGTCTGGATCTGTCCAGGCACGTTGATCAACCTGGTATGGGATTCTACCAATCAGGGCACTTGGACCGTGAGAATTTCTCCTATCTTGGGTGACCAGAATCCCAAGGGTCACCAATTTATTCCAGATACAAAATCCGTGTTTCCGGAGATACAAAAATCCCTTACACAATCAAAAACCTTTGTTGCTCGAACGGTAGGAGGAGATTATTACACGGCTGAAGATTACGTTACCATCAATGTTGTCAGCAGTGGAGATGAGATCAGCCAAACAGCAGAATATGATGATGAGCTTCATTATTGGAAGGCATTTCTTCCTGACCATACTTATGATAAAAATATCCGGGTATCGCAAGTGATCATTGATTCTGGCATGACAGATAGCATCACCTGGCCTGGTTGGCGAGTTGATCATACATATGGCTCTGAAAAACCAGTCAATACGCAGGTCCAGGCGATGAATCAATGGGTCAATGTTAATCCAGCGCATAGTCTGGCGGGTGAATATACTTTTCGGGTGCAGCCTTCAGGAGCTGCATTACCTGCAGGAGAAGAACAGCGTGTGATATATTTTCGTCTGAAATTAGGATGTAAATAGGCAGGATGCACCAGCCCTCCAAAGGTATCCAAAATTTGGAGGGCGTTTTTTTTGCGAATTTTATTTATATTTTTTTATCAGAATCTTGTCAAACTTCTCGGGATACTATCAAAAATCAAATTCTCTTTTCTCTCTGATCGCGTCTGTTTCTTCTTGCAATCAAGGTCAGGAAATCTTTCCAAAACAATTGACATTCTAGTCAATCATTACTATAATTGAAACAATGTTCAAAACATAGTTCAATACAAAGTTCTGAAAGGAAAAATTATGAAACAGGTACTGATCTTCTTGCTCGAATTTGTGCTTACGACCGCCATTGTCTTCGCAGGTGAATCGACAAAGAAAATATTGTTCATCCATGGAGAAAGGTCAGCAGTCATTACATTGGGTATCATGGGAATGTTATTCTGTCTGATCAGCGTGGGAAAATTCATTGCTCAACCAACCCATCCTTTAACGATTTTAGGATGCTTGATTGGAGCAGTTGCGATGGTGGCATTTTTAACGCAAGTTTTCCAGTGGAATCTATCTTTTTTCTCCACACCCAAAGTGTCTTTGTTTATCATTGCAGCATGTATACTTATTGATGGCGCAATTGCCAGATTTGCATACCTTCTAGTCAAACAAGGATGATCATGAGGAAGGATAAGATAAAGCATATTATTGAAACTACTATCCGGTTAATTCAGGAAAAGGGCAGTAATCCTCGTGAAATTACTGTCCGAGAAATCTGTAAGGAAGCTGGGATCGGGATTGGCGAGATCAATTACTATTTTCAATCAAAAGAAAATTTAATTGAGCAATGTGTACAGCAGATCATTGGAACAGTCATTGCAAATTTTGGAAAAGTCATTTCACCATATCCGGTCACTTCACCTGTTGAAAAATTGAAGTATGCAGCCAACGCTACAGTTTCGTTCCTATATTCAAATGAAAATATCTCCAGAATCTCAATGCTGACAGATTTGACGAACGGCAAACCTGGTGACAACACTGAACAGACGGTAACAGCTTTCCTTCCATTGATCGAAGAAGCCTGTAGAGAAAAAGGGATCATGTGCGACAGCAAACGCATATCTATGACTCTCATCATGGTCTTGCAGGGAATTTTTCTACGTACTGAACTCATCAAGACTGAATTGAATGTAGACATGCGAAACCCGGATGAAAGGAAGAAGTTTATCGACTCATTGGTTGACCAGTTGTTAAATTGCTGACGATAGCAATATTGCTGCCCCTGTTATTCGTGAACCCCTGAAGTATTCGACGCTCCAGGGGTCTAATTTTATTAGCATTTCTTATTCTTCTTCAAGTGAATCGTTGAACCGATACCCTACTCCCAATTCAGTTAGAATATAAATTGGGCGATTGGGATCAGGCTCAATTTTGTGGCGAAGGTTGCTGATATTTACACGGATCAAGCTGGATTCATCTTCATATACACTTCCCCACACCTGATGAATTAACTGCCGGTGTGTGACAACAACCCCTCGGCTCTGCATCAAAACGGTAAGGATATCAAATTCAGTTGGAGTAAGCGCGATTTCTTTCTCAGATTGCATCAACCGGTGCCTGGGAATATCCAGAACTAGGTCGTTTGCTTTTAAGATAGCTTTTTGGATTTTGGGTTCAATCCGGCGTAAAACAACCCGTACGCGTGCTAATAATTCCCCCATGCTGAAAGGTTTTGTAAGGTAATCATCTGCCCCGGCGTCGAGAGCTTCGATCTTGTTTTTTTCATTACTGCGAACGGAAAGGATAATGATCGGTACATTGCTAAGCGATCTTACTTGTTGGGTTACTTCGACTCCATCAATGTCTGGTAATCCCAAATCCAGAATCAGCAGGTCGGGTTTTTCAGAATATACCTTTTCCAATGCCTGTGATCCATTTTCTGCCTCAATGATTTCGTGATAATACAATTTCAATGAGGCGCGTAGGAAGCGCCTGATCTCAGCTTCATCATCCACTATCAGAATTTTTCTTGATCGTTCGCTCATTTTCATTCTCTTGAGTGATATTATGTGGCAAACTAAAACTTACCTTAAGCCCTTTATCCGGATTCTTTTCGGCTTTGATCCATCCTCCGTGAGCTTCGACAATTCCTTTGCAGATTGAAAGACCAAGACCTGTACCTGTAGTGTTCTTTTGGTGAGAACCGCGATAAAACTTATCAAAAATCTTTTCTAACTCTTCTTCAGGTAACCCTACCCCATTATCGCGTATAAAAATTTCTACTTCCTGTTCTTTTCGCACCGCACCAATGGTAATGGGTGATCCAGATTGTGAATATTTACATGCATTATCGAGGATGTTGGTGACAACTTGAGCGATCAAAATGGCATCGCAGGTGATCAAAGGTAAATCATCAGGGATTTCCAAACGTAGGGGATGCTCTTCTAACCTTGTAGAAAATTGCTGCAGAACTGACCCAATAAGGTCCTGAATGTCGCACGGCACAAGATTGAGATGAACGCTTCCGGCTTCAAGTCTTGTCATATTGAGCAGGTTTTCAACCAGGCGGTTCAACTGCCTGGCTTGATCTGTTGCTGAATCCAATAATTCAATTTTTGTTGATGTGTCCAGTTTTCTTGAAGGCCTTCGGGTTTTTTCAGATTCTCCTAATGATGTCAATACACCAATGATCGAAGAAAGGGGCGTTTTTAACTCATGCGAAATCGAATTTAGCAAGGCTGATTGGAGTTTTTCTGTATTTCGAAGCATTTCACTTTGTGTTGCAGCATGAACGAGGTTTACCCGTTCAATTGCCTGGGCGATCAGATTGGAAAGTCCGTCCAATAGCATGCGTTGATCATTGGTAAATGAATTTTCTATGGTGTTATCCGGGCGTATCCCGAGCACGCCAACAGGTCCATGAGCGGTATTCAAGGGGGTAAACCTTATTGCTGCCGCAGGTAATGTATCTGTACCTTTACCTGCTGGTAGAGCCTGCTTAAAGGACCATTCAGCAACCGCATACTCATTACTGTCGAGTGTAAGGTCTACTGATGCCTGTTTTATCTCCAGTGCCCCATTTTGTGGTAACAAGATAACGCATTTTCGATCGAGGATTGCAGAAGTGGTCTGGATAGCAATTTGCATTACCTGATCGAGGGAGACTGCTCCGGTCAATTCACGACTGAGGGTGAAGAGGGATTGGGTTTCTTTTTCTTTATTTCGCAGAACGGCAACCTGATCACGCAAAAGTGCGGCTGAATTGCTTATGATGAGCCCCACAATAAGAAGGCCGAAGAAGGTCAGAATGTATTGGGTATCGTCTACTGAAAATGAAAAAATTGGGTTGATCAAGAAAAAATCAAAGGCTAATACACCAAAAATTGATGTAATGATCGCAGGCCCTCTACCCAGATAAACCGCAGCAATAACTACAGCCAGCAAATAGAACATGATCAGATTTGTGGGATCAAGGTATTGAGCGACCAGTCTGCCGAATAATGTTACTGCTATGACAAGAAGAACACCCAGTGCATACCGCCATATCCTCTTTACCTTCCGATCAGTTTTCGCTTTTGGCATAGGTGGTGTGGATGAAATATCGCTCACTACATTTACGTCAATGGTTCCACTATTGCGAATGATCTGGTCAATGACAGAGCCCCGGATAATTTCGAACCAACGAGGCCGGAATGGTTTTCCGGCGACTATCTTGGTGATATTACGCTCACGTGCAAAGTTGATCACCGCATCAGCTACCGAATCGCTGGAAATGCTGGTAACCTTTGCTCCTAGCTCTTCGGCAAGGTTGAGAAAGCGTTGTACCCGCAGCCGGTTTTCAACTGGCATATGTAGATGGTATGGAGTTTCAACAAAAAGTACATACCATTCTGCATTGAGATCGTCTGCCAACCTCCGGCCAGAACGAATAAGCCGTTCACCCATTGGATGAGAGCTGATGCATACAAGGATCCGTTCGGTGGCTGGCCAGGGCCCTGGGATTGCTT